>NZ_JADPRX010000027.1:0-55197 GCF_017347125.1 Sporosarcina sp. E16_3 | reverse complement strand
TTGCGAAGAGGTCACACCCGTTCCCATCCCGAACACGGAAGTTAAGCTCTTCAGCGCCGATGGTAGTTGGGGGTTTCCCCCTGCGAGAGTAGGACGTCGCCGGGCACCATGGATAACACAAAACGAGATGATTCTTTAGAATCATCTCGTTTTGTGTTATAAGCGTGTTTTTATCAAAAATCAAAGCACGAATGCATAGAAAGTATGAATTTAAAGAAATGTAGTCATTGCCGGTGAGTGGGTAATGATTTTTTGTTTATAATTAATTAATAATGACTAGGATGCCTAGCGAAGAGGGGCTATATGATTGGTTGTACTGGTTATATGATCGGTCTGAGATACTATATAATAGAAGGAAAGGAAATGTGATTTACAATGTTAAATCCTAATCGGCCGCTCATTGAAGCGTTAACGAAATTCAAGGAAGCAAATCCGATTTCATTCCACGTGCCTGGACATAAGGGAGGAATGCTTTCTGGATTACCGGCCGAATTACGGACGGCTCTTAAATACGATTTCACTGAGTTAGAGGGTCTTGACGATCTTCATGAGCCGAGTGGAGTAATTGAAGAGGCACAGCAAAAGCTATCATCACTCTATTGTTCGGATCGAAGCTTCTTCCTTGTGAATGGTTCAACGGTAGGGAATTTGGCAATGGTTTATGCGGCTTGTCGTGCGGGTGAAACGGTTATTGTTCAGCGCAATGCACATAAGTCGATTTTCCATGCGATTGAGCTGACTGGCGCAAGGCCGGTATTTGTGTCACCGGTTTGGGATGTGCCTACAATGACGGCCGGGGGCGTGACGGCTACGCAAGTCGGTGAGGCACTCAAGGCTTATCCTGAGGCCAAGGCTGTTATTCTTACATATCCGACGTATTATGGCATAGCGGGGGACGAGCTGGAAGAGACTATCAATCTTTGTCATACATATGGAGTTCCGGTCTTGGTAGACGAGGCACACGGTGCGCATTTTATTGTAGGAGAACCATTTCCGCGTTCGGCGCTTCAGATGGGGGCGGATGTAGTTGTGCATTCAGCACACAAAACACTGCCTGCGATGACGATGGCTTCTTTTTTACATGTCCGCTCAGATTTCATAACTATAGAAAAGGTTGCCCGTTATTTAGGGATGCTACAATCCAGCAGTCCGTCTTACTTGTTGATGGCATCGCTTGATGATGCAAGAGCTTATGCGGAGTCTTTTAATGAGGAAGACAAAAAACACTTTGCGGAACGGCGGGCTACTTTTATTAAACAGCTACAACTTATTCAAGGACTCCAAATAGTTGAAACCGATGATCCGTTAAAACTTATTTTGCGAATTGAAGGTTATTCCGGTTTTGATATACAACAAAGGCTGGAAGCGGAAGGAATATACGGGGAAATTGCAGATCCTTATCAAGTGCTTTTCGTGTTACCATTACTAAAAGTGGAATCGACCTATCCCTTCGATGAAATTTACGAGAAAATGAAAACTGCGGTAGCTAGTTTAAATGGATTAGATAAGAAAAGAAGTAAAGTAGAAGCACCAGCACTTGGGGAGGGATTATCTTGTCTCGCTTACACGTTCGAGGAAGCGGCGAATATGGAGGTAGAGTGGATTCCGTATGAAGATTCCGTGGGTCGTGTGGCGGCAGCTTCCATTATTCCCTATCCACCTGGAATTCCGCTTTTAATCGCCGGAGAGATTGTAAAGGATGAGCATGTTCAAACTCTCGAAAAGTTGCTCCAAATGGGTGCGAAATTCCAAGGAGAAATTCGAATTAATGAAAAGCAGATAGTTGTAGTAATGAATAGAGTGGAGGAATAACATGATACAGAAAGGTGTATTCATCACATTTGAAGGGCCTGAAGGAGCCGGAAAGACAACAGTCATCAAAGAGTTATATAAACGTATGGAAGAACAAGGATTGAAGGTCATTCTTACGCGCGAACCGGGTGGAATTCGTATTGCGGAGAAAATTCGTGAAATCATCCTCGATAATGATCATCAGGAAATGGATGCAAGGACGGAAGCGCTTCTTTATGCAGCAGCAAGAAGGCAGCATCTTGTAGAGAAAGTAGTTCCTGCACTTCAGAATGGAATGGTCGTCTTATGTGATCGTTTTGTTGATAGTTCACTAGCCTATCAGGGGCATGCGCGCGGACTAGGAATTGATGAGGTTCTATCGATTAATGAGTTTGCTATCAGCAATACGATGCCGGATCTGACGGTGTTTTTTGATATCAATCCAGAACTAGGACTTGCGCGGATTGCAGCAAATGACAAACGTGAAGAAAACCGGTTGGATAATGAAAGTATCCACTTTCATCAAAATGTTTACGAGGGTTATCAGGAGCTCATCCGTCGTTACCCAAAACGGATTCAATCAACGGATGCTTCGCTCTCTAAAGAGCAAGTAACGGAAAATGTTTGGAAAATCATATGCTCCCAACTCATTAAATAGTCAGATTCATGATATAATGGTTGGAAAGCGGAAAAGGGGAGATTATCGTGAAATTGATTGTGGCAGTTGTACAGGACCAAGACAGTAACCGGTTATCTACGGCTTTGACCAAGGGTGACTTCCGAGCAACAAAATTGGCTAGTACGGGAGGGTTTTTAAGGTCGGGGAATACGACATTTCTGATTGGTACCGATGATGCCCTCGTTCCGAAGGCGCTTGAACTTATTCGGGAAAATTGCCGTTCACGAGATCAAATGGTAGCTCCTGTTTCTCCGATGGGTGGAAATGCAGATTCTTACATTCCTTATCCGGTTGAGGTCGAGGTTGGCGGTGCGACTGTATTCGTCCTTCCAATTGAACATTTTCATCATTTTTGATGAATAGAGGTGAACCTAATTGAAAGTCAATATTGACTACCGGTCGGGCCTCGATAAGATGAGGAACGATCCTTTACATTCATCTCAAGGTGGAGCGCGGTTCGGCCAAATGGTAGTTAAACAAGAGCAGCGCCTCCAAGGAGAGCAGGTTACGAAGCTCCTCGGTGATATTTCATCGGCAGGTGACCGAATTGCCCGTTCACGCAATTTGCGCGATATGGCTAAATTTAAAATGCTGGTTCGACGTTTTCTTAAAGAAGCTGTTGAATCTGGGATGGGACTTAAACAGTCTCATACATGGAATCGTTTCGGTGAGGGACGACGGTTGAAAATTGTCGAAACGATAGACGAAAGGCTAATTGAGTTGGCAGAAGACCTGTTGAATGAAGAAAAAACATCTGTCGATTTACTAGCTAAAATTGGTGAGATTAAAGGATTACTCATCAATCTATACATGTGATTCCGTGTTTTCTGTCGTTTAAGAAACACGGTTTTTTTGAACACGGAGGTGCGTACTTATGCAAGATGAAATGAATAACCGACTTGTAGTAGAGCAAAAAAGAATAACTGAACGATTAAGTTCTTCCTATAAAAATAGACGAATCGGACATGCATATATGTTTGACGGTGAACGTGGAACGGGAAAAGAAGCAGTTGCACTTTTTTTTGCTAAATTACTCCTTTGTGTTAGTCCAGAAAACTTTGTTCCATGTGAAACATGCCATTCTTGTCGAAGAGTGACGTCTAGTAATCATCCTAACGTAACACTTATTCGGCCAGATGGGCAGGATATCAGGAAAGAGCAGATGTCTAATCTTGTATATAGCATGACGAAGAAGGGGTACGAGGCGGGTAGGAAAATATATATTATTTCCAGGGCAGATCGGATGAATATTGCTGCGGCGAATACGTTGCTCAAGTTTCTTGAGGAACCTGAAGGTGATGTAACAGCAATTCTTTTAACGGATTCATATCAATCGATATTACCCACGATCCAATCACGGTGTCAGCGGCTATCTTTTCTACCGCCATCTAGAGAAATGATGATTAGTGAGCTAGTCGAAAAGGGAATTACACCTTCAATGGCGGCGACAGTTACGATGGTCACCGCCAATCTGGATGAAGCTTTTCGACTGGCTGGAGATGATCAATTTGCACACATGCGAAAAACAGTGTTAAAATTGGTTGAAGCATCGGATAGACATGTCCATGAAGCGTTGTTATTCATTCAATCTGAATGGGCCCCTATATTTAAAGAGAAGGAAGAGACTGAGAGCGGACTGGATCTACTGCTTTATGCTTACAGAGATGTAGTGGCATCCAAAGCCGGTTTGCAGTCAATAGCAACATTTCCCGATCAGCAAGAACTAGTTAGAGGTCTTTCGATGAAGATGACATATAGCCGGCTGTCTGCTAATATGGAGGCAATCTTGCAGTCGAAAAAGCAGTTGAATGGCAATATGAATCGCACGCTTTTAATGGAACAATTGGTGCTCAGCATGCAGGAGGGGTTACTTGTTGTATAAAGTTGTAGGTGTCCGTTTTAAGAAAGCGGGTAAAATATATTATTTCGATCCACTTGAATATACGCTTGACGAAGGCGACTACGTCATTGTTGAAACAGCACGTGGAATTGAATACGGTAAAGTTACAGGTAAGGTAAGAGAAGTTGGTGAGAATGATGTTGTCTTGCCGCTCAAAAAGATCATTCGTCCAGCTCAAACGGAAGACCTCGAAAAAGTAGAGGAGAATCGTCTTGAAGCTGAACGGGCATTTAGTACAGGTGTAGAAAAGATTATAGAACATGCGCTAGAAATGAAGCTGGTTGATGTAGAGTACACATTCGATCGAAACAAGATTGTCTTTTACTTTACGGCTGAAGGCCGTGTTGATTTCCGGAATCTTGTTAAAGATCTTGCTTCGATTTTCCGGACACGTATTGAACTGCGACAAATCGGTGTACGAGATGAGGCAAAAATGCTTGGTGGCATTGGTCCATGTGGCCGGATGCTTTGCTGTTCAACATTCCTCGGTGATTTTGAACCAGTTTCGATAAAAATGGCAAAAGATCAGAACTTATCACTTAATCCTTCAAAAATATCAGGTTTATGCGGACGTCTTATGTGTTGCTTGAAATATGAGAATGATGATTACGAAGAAGCGAAAGCGCTTATGCCAGACGTCGGAACACGGGTCCAAACACCTGAGGGACCTGGGAAAGTAGTTGGTCTGAATCTGCTTGAACGCCTTCTTCAAGTAAGTATAGCGGAGCAAGATCTGGTATTGGAATATACGTTGGAAGAAATAATGGAACTGCAAAAAAATACGGCTCAATTGATGAAATAATGAGGTGGGATAGTTGAAAGAAAAGAGTTTTCTGGATAGGGTTATGGAATTCGAGCAAGAACTCGAATCTATGCAAAAGCAATTCCGCGAATTGATTGGATTCGTCGCGCAGATGACGGAAGAGAACCATTCGCTTCAACTCGAAAACCATCATTTGCGCAAGCGGCTTGAAGAAATGGATAAACAAATTGATGAAGAAGCACAGGCAATCAACACGAGGCAACATCGGAAAAAAACGAACAAAATAGACGTTGGAGAAGGCGTTGATAATTTAGCGCGCCTATATAATGAAGGATTTCACGTCTGCAATGTCCATTACGGTGGTATTCGAAAAGGGGAAGATTGTCTGTTCTGCCTCTCATTCTTAAATAAACAAAACGTGTAAAGTGAGCCGATCCTATTGCAACGTAGGCATCGGCTTTTCTTTTATTGTAGACCCACAGGAGGTGGGTCATGCATCTGTTGCCGCAGGACGCGGCGTACTTAGGATGCCTTCCTTTATAAGCTTCAGTCTCATTAAGGAAAGCTACAAATTATAGGCGTATTCGTGGTGAACTTAGGTTGCATTCCTTAGTTCGGTGTCTTACGCATTTCTATTATGGAGGAAAGTATTATGGATGAAATTTTACAGGATGATGAACGACTTGATTATTTATTGGCGGAAAGTTTGCGGATTATTCAAAGTCCGTCAGTTTTTTCATTTTCTTTGGATGCAGTATTACTTGCGCGATTTGCTTATGTCCCGCTACAAAAGTCCGGAAAAATTGTAGATATATGCGCAGGTAATGGAGCAATTCCGTTGTTTTTAAGCGCCAGAACGAACGCTACTATTATTGCCGTTGAATTACAGGAGCGACTTGCAAATATGGCGGAAAGAAGTGTCCAGTATAATGGATTGGAAAATAGGATCCAAATCATTAATGGTGATGTCATTGGTATTGCGGCAAAAATTGGCTATGAGAAATACGATACAGTAACATGTAACCCTCCCTACTTCCCAGCGCACGAGGCAAGCGACAAGAACTTGTCGGAGCATCTGGCAATTGCCAGGCATGAAATCCACCTAACGCTTGAGCAGGCTATCCAGTCGGCAAGCGAATTGTTGAAGCAGGGCGGCAAAGCGGCATTTGTCCACCGTCCGGGACGTTTACTTGACATTGTCACTGCAATGCGTGCTAATCGACTCGAGCCGAAACGAATACAGTTTATTTATCCGAAAGAGGGTAAAGAAGCCAATACATTGCTGATTGAGGCGATAAAAGATGGTAAGCCGGATTTGAAAGTATTACCGCCTCTTTATGTGTATGGCGCTGATAATGAATATACGGAAGAAGTGAGGCTCCTCCTTTATGGACAAAATGGGTGATCACTTATTTTATGTATTAGAATGCAGGGATGGATCCTATTATGCCGGTTACACGAATGATTTGGAAAAGCGTGTTCGTGTACATAATGAAGGCAAGGGCGCTAAGTATACGCGCGCAAAACGACCTGTACAATGTATTTACCACGAAAACTTCGAGACGAAACGTGAAGCTATGCAGGCAGAGTATCAATTTAAACAACTGAAGAGAAATGCGAAAGAGATTTATATTGGAAAGGGGCGAAACGTAAATGAAGTCACAGAAAAGTGCTGAACCAGGCGGTGGAAAACTGTTTTTAGTCGGTACACCAATCGGTAATCTTGAAGATATGACATACCGAGCGATTCGTATCTTGAAAGAGGTCGATATGATTGCGGCAGAAGATACAAGAAATACAATCAGATTATGTAACCATTTTGAAATAAAGACAGCGCTAACGAGTTATCATGAACATAATATTGAAGTCGGCGGCGAAAAGATTTTGGCAATGCTGGCGGATGGAAAGACAGTTGCACTCGTGAGTGATGCAGGTATGCCATGCATTTCTGATCCGGGCGCGGACATTGTAGCTAAGGCAATTAATGCAGGGTATGATGTTGTTCCTGTTCCAGGTGCGAATGCGGCAATCAGTGCACTAGTCGCTTCTGGGCTGGTACCGCAACCATTTATGTTCTTTGGATTTTTATCACGACAGAAGAAGACCCGGACCATTCAATTAGACGATTTAAAACAACGGGAAGAGACAGTCATTTTGTATGAGGCACCCCACAGGCTAAAGGAAACCTTACGTGCGTTACAGACGAGCTTCGGTGGGACACGCTCTATTGTCCTTGCAAGGGAATTGACAAAACGTTTTGAGGAATTTCTCCGTGGCACGCTTGAAGAAGCTGTTTTATGGGCAGAATCAAACGAAATACGTGGGGAGTTCTGTATTGTTATTGAAGGCAGTGACGGAGTTAGTGTAGAAGTGCAACAGGAGTGGTGGAACGACTTAGAAATCCATGATCATGTAACAGAATTGATGGAAAGAAAAGGTCTTCGTTCAAAAGAGGCTATCCGTGAAGTAGCAAACGATCGTGGGTTGAGCCGCCGCGACGTTTATAAAGAATTCCATGTTGAAGATGAATAAGTGACTTTTGTTCATTTTAATGTAAAAAAAATCCAGACCGGTCAACCGTTCTGGATAAGAGTAGTATAGACTTACTTTTTCAAGCTATCTTCAATTTCAGTGATAAGTTGTTTTGCGCCTTCTGGGCTCAAAATTAACTTACCGCCGATAAGACTTAAATTGTCATCAGACACATCGCCCGTAATGGAGCATGTCATATTCGGCATATATTTCTTCAAGATAATTTTATCTTCATCAACGTAAATTTCCAAAGCGTCTTTCTGTGCAATACCAAGTGTACGGCGTAATTCGATTGGAATTACCACACGTCCAAGTTCATCGACTTTTCTTACAATACCAGTTGATTTCATGACTTTAGCTCCTTTCAATACATTTAGTTTCGTCAAAATTCGACAAATTTCTCTTATCCAATTCATCATACCAAGTCTTCCAATTAACGTCAATAGCACGCGCTTAAAACTATGAAAAAAATAGTAGTTTTTTTGAAATAAGCTGTCTAATTTCGACAAGAATAGACTAATAGATGTGAAAACATGAATGGCGTTAGTTATTGTCGAGGAATTTCATTGTATCGTCGGTACGCTTTAGATAGAATAGATAGTACATACTTATACACTGGAGGAATATTCGTGGCTGATCAGAAAAAGACTTTTTATATTACAACACCTATTTATTACCCAAGCGGAAAATTCCATATTGGTACCGCTTATACAACTGTGGCTTCTGACGCGATGGCTCGTTACAAACGACTGCGCGGGTATGATGTCCATTTCCTGACTGGAATGGATGAGCACGGTCAAAAGATCCAGGAAAAAGCGCAAGAGGCAGGACTACCCCCGCAGGAGTTTGTAGACGGCATTGCAGAGACGGCGAAAAAGGTATGGAATACAATGGACATTTCATATGACGACTTCATCCGTACGACGGAAGAGCGCCATAAAGTGATTGTTGAAAAGGTTTTTAAAACATTCCTTGATAACGGCGATATTTATAAAGGCGAGTACGAAGGATGGTATTGCCTGCCTTGTGAAACGTACTTTACGGAAGGGCAGCTTGAAAATGGCAACTGTCCTGATTGTGGACGCCCGGTCAAAAAAGTGAAGGAAGAATCATACTTCTTCAATATGAAGAAGTATGCAGGCAGACTGTTGAAATTTTACGAAGACAATCCGAAGTTCATCGAACCGGAATCGCGCAAAAACGAGATGATTAATAACTTTATCAAACCAGGACTTGAAGACTTATCTGTTTCGCGTATGTCGTTTGATTGGGGCATAAAAGTTCCTGGAGATCTGAAGCATGTCATTTACGTATGGGTCGATGCTCTAACAAACTATATTACGGCGCTTGGTTACCAGTCAGATGATGATTCGCTATTCAACAACTATTGGCCAGCGGATGTCCATGTTGTTGGAAAAGATATCGTTCGTTTCCATACGATTTATTGGCCAATTTTCTTAATGGCGCTCGATTTGCCGTTGCCGAAAAAAGTATTTGCGCATGGCTTCATCATGATGAAGGACGGGAAAATGTCGAAATCTAAAGGCAACGTCGTCTATCCCGAAATGCTTGTTGAACGCTATGGACTTGATGCGACACGTTATTTCCTTCTTCGTGAATTGCCGTTCGGGCAAGATGGTGTATTCTCACCCGAGTCCTTTGTGGAGCGGACAAATTATGACCTTGCAAATGACCTCGGAAATTTATTGAACCGATCAATTTCGATGATCAATAAATATTTCGACGGGGAGATCCCGACACAAGGTCTTGTCGCAACGGATTTCGATGACAGCTTGACGAATTTCATGACAACTACAGTCGGTAAATACGAAGCGTCCATGGAAAAGATGCAGTTTAGTGCTGTCCTTGGCGATTTGTGGGCTCTTATATCACGGACCAACAAATACATTGATGAGACGTCTCCATGGGTACTGGCGAAGGAAGAAGCAGATAAAGGGAAACTAGCGTCTGTTATGATGCATCTAGCAACGTCACTCCGTCACATTGCTGTCTTATTGCAACCGTTCATGACGGAAGCACCAAAACAGATAATGACGCAACTGGGTCTTGATGAAAAACTGCTTGCTTGGGATACGCTAGGTAATTTTAACGCGATTCCAACGGGCACCAAAGTTGTAGAAAAAGGTGTTCCAATCTTCCCTCGCCTGGATGCGGACGTTGAAGTCGTTTATATCCGCGATCAGATGGCAATTACTGCACCGGCTGAAAATACGCCTGCTGAACAACCTGCCAAAGTGGAAGTTGAAGAGCCAGTAGCAGCCGAGATTTCAATCGATGATTTCCTGAAAGTCGATTTACGCGTTGCGACAGTAATTGCATGTGAAAGAATTCCGAAGGCAGATAAATTGCTTAAGCTCCAACTGGATATGGGTTATGAGCAGCGACAAGTTGTATCGGGCATCGCAGAACATTACGAACCTGAGGCACTTGTCGGGCAGAAAGTAATTGTTGTTGCCAATTTGAAACCCGTGAAATTACGCGGGGAACTGTCCCAAGGCATGATTTTAGCAGGGAAGTCAGATGGTATTTTGAAACTTGCCACAGTTGATCAATCACTTGAAAATGGTGCACAAGTTAAATAAAAATAAAAACGGCGTCCCTCATGGAAACGCCGTTTTTCTTTTTCATAAGTAATTACCTATATAGAATATATGACTAAAAGTAGGAACTGAGCGAAGGCGCCTTACAAGGGGTAGCCAACCGAACAACGAAGAGTTCGGTTTGTATAATTTCTGCGTTCTTTGCAGAAATTATACAGTTAATGCCAAGAGGTTATTTCATATAAGTTAAAGGATACATCATCCGGCTTAGGGCGGGAGGCATCCCCTAGCGCCGAAGCGGATTTGAAGGGAATCTTTATGTAACATATATAGTAAATGATAGAAGTCTTAATCCGTTCGATTAAAATAAAACGATAGTGAGGCGAAAATAATGTATATAGATACACACGTTCATTTAAATGCAGATCAGTATGAAGAAGATATAGATGAAGTAATTCAACGTGCCCAAGAGGCCGGCGTTGACAAGATGGTGGTCGTCGGATTTGATCGCAAGACAATTTTGAAGGCTATGGAACTTACTGAACAGCATGCCTTCATTTACGCCGTTGTCGGTTGGCATCCGGTAGATGCAATCGATTGCACCGAAAAAGACCTGGAATGGATTGAATCACTTGCCGCACACCCTAAAGTTGTGGGAATCGGTGAGACAGGCCTTGACTACCATTGGGAGAAGTCACCGAAAGACGTACAGCAGGAAGTGTTCAGAAAGCAGATTCGGCTCGCGCAGAAAGTGAACCTTCCAATCATCATCCATAACCGTGACGCAACGGCAGATGTCGTTCGTATCTTGAAAGAAGAGGAAGCGGAAAAAACGGGTGGTATTATGCACTGTTTTGGTGGAAGTGTCGAGACAGCAAATGAATGCATAAATATGAATTTCATGATTTCTTTGGGGGGACCTGTTACGTTTAAAAATGCAAAGGCGCCGAAACAAGTTGCAACAGAGATTTCGCTCGATTACTTATTAATTGAAACAGACGCTCCTTATTTGGCACCTCACCCGTACCGTGGAAAAAGGAATGAACCGGCTTGGGTAACGCTTGTAGCGGAAGAAATTGCAAGATTAAAAGAAGTTTCAGTTGAAGAAGTGGCAAGAAGAACGACAGCGAATGCCTTGAGAGTATTTAACATAACGTGAATAAGATGTCAGGTATTCTTCCGCGTTTTTCATGCGGGAGACTTCCTGATTTCCTTATGCATCAAATCCGCACGGGTTGACACGACGAAGAGTAGCCTTTATAATCAGCCGAGTGATGAAGGAGGAGTTTTTTTCGTGTCAAAAAATACCATGAAAAACCTGTTCTATAAGTCATTGAGGAGTAAAAAAGTAGCGATTACCGTAGTTTCGCTAACGCTATTTGTTACTGTTATTTCACTTGTTCTCTTTGAAGGAACAAAAAAATCGATCACGCTAGACGTGAACGGTGAAGAACTTAACATTAAGACGCACGCACATACAGTTGGTCACTTGCTTTCCGAACAGGAAATTGAGGTTGCCAAACACGATCTAGTAATACCCTCAGTGAATACACCTATCGAAGATGGTCTATCGATTAGGTGGGAACAGTCGCAACAAGTTGTAATAAATGTCGATCAGGATACCACATCCATATGGACGACTAATGATAAGGTTGAAGAGGTACTTGCTGAGGCGGGTATTGAAATTACCGAATATGATGTTGTAAACCCTGTGCTTGAAGAACAGCTGGGGAAAGAAAATAGCATTACCGTCCAAAAAGCGTTTGAAGTAACGTTGAATGACGGCGGAGAAGAAAAGAAGGTCCGGTCAACTTCGACTACGGTCGCTGACTTTTTAAAAAGAGAGAACATTCATTTGAATGATGACGATCGTCTGAATAGAAAGGCAAATGGGTATCTAAAGCCTGGTTCTATAGTGGAAGTCGTACGAGTGGAAAAAGTCACCGATGTAGTGGAAGAACCGGCGAACTTTGCAGTTGAAACACGCAACGATCCATCTTTGCTGAAAGGGCGCGAGAAAATCGTCCAGCCAGGAAAAAAAGGAATGGTTTCACGGAAGTTTGAAATTGTAAAAGAAAACGGGAAAGAAGTTTCCCGTAAGCTGCTAGAAGAGAAATCAATTAAAGAACCACAAACGAAAATTGTGGCAATCGGCTCGCGAGTGATGGTCGCAAGTGCATCAGCGGGGATGTCTAATTCGAGAAGTGTGTCGCGTAATGATTCATCTGCAGGGGGCGAGGAGTTCTACGTAACTGCTACAGCCTATACGGCATATTGTAATGGCTGTTCTGGAATTACGCGTACAGGCATCAATTTACGTGCGAACCCCAACTTGAAAGTCATTGCAGTTGACCCGAGCATTATTCCGCTCGGTTCTAAAGTGTGGGTTGAGGGGTACGGCTATGCGGTCGCGGGAGATACAGGCGGCGCAATTAAGGGCAAGAAGATTGATCTGCATGTACCGACGAAAAGTGATGCCTACAAATTTGGCAGGCGTCAAGTGAAAATTAAAATCATCGATTGACATATACATCCGCAGGACTGAAATTAGTCCCGCGGATTATTGCGTTACAGCTTGCTTCTGCTAAAGCAATTACGCAGAGGTGTAATTGATCACCTCCACATCTGTACATCCGCTTGTGGGCAGAGTAGAATTAGGGAAAGAATGCATTGGGAATGAGGATTTTTGTGAACATTAAAGAAATTATTGTTGTTGAAGGAAAGTCTGATACAGTCGCCGTGAAACGGGCGGTGGGTGCGGATACGATTGAAACGAACGGTTCTGCTATTGATGAGTTAACACTCACGCGGATTCGCCATGCACAGGAAACGCGGGGCGTCATCGTATTTACGGATCCCGATTTTCCTGGGAGAAGAATCCGTGCCATCATTGAAGAGCGTATTCCGGGCGTAAAACATGCTTTTCTTGAAAAAAAGCTAACGATTGCTAAAAATGGATCGGGGCTTGGGATTGAGCATGCGCATGATGAGCATATACGAGCGGCGCTAAGTGCGGTTTACACAGTGGACGACCAGCCTGTTGTTGATATTCCACTAGCGGATTTGATGACGGCTAGGCTTATCGGACATCCCGATGCAAAGAGGCGGCGTGAACGCTTAAGCGAGCTGTTGCAAATCGGTCAAGTGAATGGCAAAGGATTAAAGAAGCGGTTGGAAATGTTCCGAATTGGTTATGATCGATTGGGAGAAGTATTAAAGGTTCTAGACGAGGAGGAAACGGAAAATAATGAATAAAGATATCGCGACTCCGGTCAGGACGAAAGAAATTCTTGCTAAATACGGTTTTTCGCTCAAAAAGAGTTTAGGTCAAAACTTCTTGATTGACCCCAATATTTTACGCAATATCATTTCGCACGCAGGCTTGTCTGAAAAAACGGGTGTTATTGAAATCGGACCGGGAATTGGGGCACTAACAGAACATCTTGCAAGAAGCGCGGGAAAAGTGGTTGCTTTTGAAATTGACGGACGCCTTCTTCCTGTATTGGAAGACACCCTGTCGCCTTACGATAACGTGACAATCGTTCATCAGGACATACTAGAAGCTGACCTTCTACAAGTAATGAAGGATCACTTCGCGGATTACGAGGATGTTGTTGTTGTTGCAAACTTGCCTTATTATGTGACGACACCAATTATCATGAAGTTCTTGCTTGGCAAAGTTCCGGTAGCAGGTATGGTCGTTATGATGCAGAAAGAAGTAGCAGACCGCATTACCGCGGTTCCTGGGACAAAAGCATACGGTTCTTTGTCTATCGCTATTCAGTATTATATGGATGCGGAAGTGGCTATGATTGTACCGAAGACGGTATTCATGCCGCAACCGAATGTTGAGTCAGCTGTTCTGCGTTTGACGAGAAAAGAAACTGCGCCTGCAAAAGTAATCGATGAAGACTTTATGTTTGTGGTATCTAGGGGTTCATTTGTCCAGCGCCGGAAGACAATCTTGAACAACCTACAATCGTCACTTCCTAATGGCAAGTTGAAGAAAGAAACGATATTGAAAGCTTTCGAACAAATCGGCATGGACCCTGGTCGACGAGGGGAAACACTGACGATAGAAGAGTTTGCCGACCTGTCGAATGCCTTGTATGAGGACTTTTTTGAGGATAAGAAAAAACGACAGAGTTAGAACATTTTTATTAGAAAAATACCCTTTTTTTTAATAAAAGGATTGACAAAGTAGACGGCCAATTGTTAAAATGAAGATTTTAATTGACAGAAACTTTTAAAAGTGTTATGCTTATACTTAGTGAGGTGTAAGCGACGTGCCAAAAACATTAGCGGACATTAAGAAGTCATTGGATTCTCATCTTGGAAAACGTTTGCACTTAAAAGCAAACGGCGGTCGGAAGAAGACTATCGAGAGAGCTGGAGTGCTGCGGGAAACATATCGTGCGGTATTTGTAGTTGAACTTGACCAGGACGAAAATGCGTTTGAAAGAGTATCTTACAGCTACGCAGATATTTTAACCGAAGCGGTTGAAATAACAATTCTTGAAGGTGCAGATCCTACTGCATTCATTATCAAATAATTACTGTACTAATGATTTAATTCATTTTTAAACAACACCCGTGCAAGCATTCCGAATAAGGATGTCTTGTATGGGTGTTTTTTCTTTCATTTGGTTCATACTACATTTGTCAGCCAAAAGGAGGAAAACCGAATGGCGAAAAAACGTGGCATAATGTCTGAAAGCTTGAAGGTAGAAATTGCGAAAGAGCTTGGATTTTATGATGTTGTAGAGCGAGAAGGTTGGGGCGGCATCAAATCACGCGACGCGGGTAATATGGTGAAGCGAGCAATTGAAATGGCCGAACGAGGAGTAGCACAAAAGAAATAACGCTATGAATTACCCATTATCCAACTAACAGGCTGACAAAAGAAGAGCTGGATCCGGGGTCATCAAGACATCCGGTTCGGCTCTTCTTTTTATTACTTGGGAAGTTATGAGTTATAGATATGATTGATTGTGTGGTGTTTATGCTTGGTAGGTAGGCGTGTATGATTGGGTCGTACGTTGTTTATATAGTCGGTCGCGTTTTCACTTTTGTTCTAAAACCGAGGCATTCAAAAATCAATTACCCAATTATTATCATTTCACAGCGCAAATTTTTCACCCTATGGTAAAATAGGGGGACACAGACTAGCTGGAATGGAGGGAGCCGGATGCTTTATGAAAAGGCACCAGCAAAAATCAATTTAACACTCGATGTATTACATAAGCGCCCGGATGGTTTTCATGAAGTCGAAATGATTATGACCACGGTCGATTTAGCGGACAGAATTTGGCTTCGTCCGGCAGATAACGGGAAAATCATCATCAAGGCATCAGAACGGCATGTACCCAATGATCGAAAGAACTTGGCTTACCAAGCTGCTGAATTGTTGCAAATTGAATATGGGATTACAAACGGTGTTGAGATTACGTTAGAAAAAAGTATTCCAGTTGCTGCTGGGCTCGCGGGCGGAAGTTCGGATGCTGCTGCTACGCTACGGGGATTGAATAGGCTATGGGATTTAAATTTAAGTGTCGATGAACTCGCGAGGCTCGGGGCGCGTATTGGTTCGGATGTTTCATTCTGTGTGCATGGTGGGACAGCACTTGCGACGGGACGCGGAGAACTAATTGAAATCCTCCCTCCCCCACCAAATTGCTGGGTTATCCTTGCTAAACCAGCAATTTCGGTTTCGACAGGAGATATATACGGAAATCTGAATTTATCTTCGATTGATCATATTAATACGGTTGGCATGATTGAAGCATTAAGAGCGGGAGATTACGACGAAATGTGCAAGTCAGTCGGGAATGTATTAGAAACCGTCACTATGGATCTGTATCCGCAAGTCGTCGTTCTGAAAGAGCAGATGAAGAGATTTGGTGCAGATGCAGTTTTAATGAGTGGTAGCGGTCCGACAGTTTTCGGTCTCGTTAAACATGAATCCAGGGTGCCACGAATTTACAATGGACTAAAGGGGTTCTGTCCGGAAGTATATGCGGTCAGAATGGTCGGAGGACGTCCAATTCTTGATTAAACACGTACAATTGTGGTAATGTACATTAAAATATTCGGGTTTAGGAGATGTTACTATGAAGTGGAAAAGGAGCGAGCGGCTTGTAGATATGACTAGCCAATTGTTGGAATCCCCACATGAACTTATTCCACTAACCTTTTTCTCCGAACGTTACCAAGCGGCAAAATCCTCGATAAGCGAAGATTTGACGATTGTAAAAGAAACGTTTGAGGAAAAAGGTACAGGAAAATTGGTGACGGTTTCCGGAGCAGCGGGAGGAGTGAAGTTCATCCCGAGGATGGCAGAACCTGAAGTTCGTGAAGTGATGTCGCTTCTGATGGAGAAACTTGGCCATTCGGATCGATTGCTGCCAGGCGGTTATTTATTCATGACGGATCTTCTGGGCAATCCGCGCATTATGGATCGCGTAGGTAAAGTATTCGCTTCAGCGTACGCGGAGACAGACATTGACGTGATTATGACAGTAGCGACGAAGGGAATTCCGATTGCCCATGCAATTGCGCGTCATCTGAATGTCCCGGTCGTTGTAGTTCGCCGTGATAGCAAGGTGACCGAGGGGCCAACTGTGAGCATCAATTATGTATCCGGTTCAACCAGACGTATTCAAACAATGGTATTATCGAAGAGAAGCATGCAAAGTGGACGTAAAGTCCTCATTACAGATGATTTCATGAAAGCAGGCGGTACGATGCTTGGAATGAAGAGTCTTCTGGAAGAGTTTGGTTGTGAGTTGGCAGGTATTGCCGTTCTAGTAGAATCCGATCATGCTGAAGAGGTTCTGGTCGATAACTACCTATCTCTCGTCAAGCTTCATGCGGTAAATGAAAAGAATGGAACCATCGAGTTGGAAGAAGGAAACTATTTTGCGGAAGGTGGAAAATGATATGAATTATGTAGCGACAGAAAACGCACCACAGGCGATTGGACCTTATGCACAAGCGGTTAGTGTGAACGGAATGGTATATACATCCGGACAAATTCCATTGACACCAGAAGGATTACTAGTTGAGGGGACTATCGAAGACCAAACACACCAAGTGTTCGCTAATCTAAAAGAAGTGCTGAAAGCAGCAGGTTCATCTTTGGATAAAGTAGTAAAAGCGACTGTTTTTATTAAAGATATGAATGAATTTGTTGCAGTCAACGACATTTATGCACACCATTTCGGGGCTCATACACCTGCACGTTCAACTGTTGAAGTTGCTAGATTACCGAAAGACGTAAAAATTGAAATAGAAGTTATTGCTCTAGTAAGCGAATAACAGATACCCGCCCAGATACCACTAGGGCGGGTTTTTTATTTGCACGTCATTCTAAATGTTTAAATAATTGCGTTTATAAAGAAGGGAAACGCTTACTTTTGTGGAATATAGTCGTCATGCGCTGTAAAGACAAAAGGAGTGGTACAAGATGGAAGTAACAGATGTGAGATTGCGGAAGATGGAAACAGATGGAAGGATGAGGGCGATTGCTTCGATTACGATTGACGATGAATTTGTCGTGCATGATATTCGGGTTATCGATGGAAATGAGGGTTTATTCGTAGCTATGCCAAGTAAACGGACGCCTGATGGAGAGTTTCGCGATGTAGCACATCCAATAAATACAAGTGCTCGAACGAAAATCCAAGATGCGGTAATGGCGGCTTACCACCTTTCGGCAGAAGAAGAAGTATTTGAAGGGGCTGGCGCATGATGTGGTCCCTTCGTTTATCATGAAGTAATATAGACGGCCTGTGGTTAATAGGGCAGTTTTTTCTTGTTGCTTAAGAAATCATAAAACTTTGTACTGTGAATAATTTACAATGCTAGAAGTTTCACGTATAGACCCCGAGTACCTAATACTCGGAGGTCTGCGGGATGTGGGTTACGCAGCGAGTGGAGATTCAACTATATTTCTCTTTGTTGCTACGTGACGTGGCAAACTTAGGCTGTGTTCACGTGCAGATACCCCGTGCTTTGTTTCACATGGGGATTTTGTGGTTTTAAAAAGCGAAGAAAAAAGAAAAATAAATGATAAAAGATTGTAATCAACTTGTCAAGGGGTATGAGGTTGAAAAGTAGCCCGTTTTCAGCTATAGTCAATAGTGAAAACATTAAGAGGGGGATTCTCCTTCATCCCTCATTCATGGGGGCCATTAAATGACAAATACATATGCCGTTGTCCTGGCTGCAGGGCAAGGTACACGGATGAAGTCCGATTTATATAAAGTACTGCATCCCGTTTGTGGAAAACCGATGGTCGAACACGTAATTGATCATATACGCGGTCTTGGTACCAGTCGAATTGTTACGATTGTTGGACATGGTGCAGAAATGGTAGAAGAAACGCTTGGAGAGAAAAGTGAATATGCACTACAGCAAGAGCAATTAGGCACAGCACACGCCGTTCAGCAGGCTCAGGAGCTTATTGGTGACTTGGATGGCACAACCATAGTTGTATGCGGAGATACACCGCTCATCCGCTCTGAGACGATGGAGGCACTAATTGCGCATCATAAAGTTACAGGAGCGAAAGCAACAATCTTAACGGCTTATGCAGATGATCCAACAGGATACGGGCGCATTATCCGGGGAGAGAACGGCCAGGTCCTCCGAAACGTAGAACAGAAAGACGCAACTCCTGAAGAGCAAAAAGTGATGGAAATCAATACAGGTACCTATTGTTTTGACAATCGGACACTTTTTGAAACGCTTAAAAAAGTAAAAAATAATAATTCGCAGGGTGAATACTATCTTCCGGATGTTGTCGGTATTTTGCAATCTAAAAATGCACTCGTGTCGGCATACGTAACGGAGGATTTCAGTGAGACACTTGGTATTAATGATCGCGTAGTCTTGGCAGAGGCAGAGCGTGTCATGCGCGGACGTATTGCTGAAAAGCATATGCGCAACGGTGTAACAATCATCAACCCCGAAAACACGTATATAAGCGCGGCTGCAGAAATTGGCCGTGATGCAGTACTTCAACCGGGTACGATGATTGAAGGGCATACTGTTATCGGCAATAAATGTGTAATTGGGCCAAATAGCCAGATTATTGATAGTGTAATTGGCGATAATACAACTGTGCATTCATCCGTTGTTCTATCTAGCAGAATTGGTTCAGCTACGGCAATCGGGCCGTTCGCGCATATCCGCCCGGATTCTACTCTTGGTGACAGCGTGAAAATCGGTAACTTTGTTGAAGTGAAAAAATCAACGCTAGGTGAAGGCAGCAAAGTGTCGCATTTGAGCTATATCGGTGACGCAAAAATTGGATCGCATGTAAATATAGGTTGCGGTACAATTACCGTCAACTACGATGGCAAGAACAAGCATCTTACAACAATCGAAGATGATGCTTTTATTGGTTGTAATTCGAATTTAGTCGCTCCAGTTATTGTTGGAAAAGGTGCATATGTAGCAGCTGGATCGACAATTACTAAAAATGTGCCAGAAAGTTCACTTGCAATTGCGCGCGCGCGCCAGGAGAATAAAGAAGGATACGCGAACAAACTAAATCTCAATTAAACAGGGGGAACATGATGGCTAATCACTATCCTAACGATAAACTAAAGATATTTTCTTTGAATTCGAACCAAACACTTGCGGCGCAAGTAGCGGAAAAAATAGGACGCCCACTCGGCAAATGCTCGGTCAAACAATTCAGTGACGGGGAAGTCCAAATCAATATCGAAGAAAGTATCCGTGGCTGCGATGTATTCGTCATCCAGTCGACATCGTACCCTGTCAATGAAAATTTGATGGAACTTCTTATTATGATTGACGCTTTGAAACGTGCATCAGCACGCACAATCAATGTCGTTATGCCTTATTACGGCTATGCGCGCCAAGATCGTAAAGCACGTTCACGTGAACCGATTACAGCGAAACTTGTTGCAAATTTACTTGAAACAGCAGGAGCGCATCGCGTCATTGCAATCGATCTGCATGCACCACAAATCCAAGGTTTCTTCGATATTCCAATCGATCATCTTGTTGCTGAGCCAATCCTTACAGAATACTTTAAAGGAAAAGGCTTGAACACTGACGAATTAGTTATCGTATCACCGGATCATGGTGGTGTAACACGTGCGCGTAAGATGGCGGACCGCATGAAAGCCCCTATTGCAATTATCGACAAACGTCGCCCACGCCCAAATGTTGCTGAAGTGATGAATATCGTTGGCAATGTTGAAGGCAAAACAGCGATCCTTATTGATGATATTATTGATACAGCAGGGACAATCACAATTGCGGCGAGCGCATTAATCGAAAGTGGAGCAAAAGAAGTGTATGCTTGTTGTACACATCCAGTGTTGTCTGGTCCAGCAATTGAACGAATTAACAATTCACAAATTAAAGAATTGATCATTACAAATTCAATTGAGCTTCCAGCAACGAAACAATCTCCAAAAATCAAACAGCTTTCTATTGCTTCATTGCTTGCAGAAGCTATTGTACGCGTGTTCGAAGAGAAGTCCGTAAGTACATTGTTTGAGTAATTTCAATTTAGATGTTTCATGTCGCTTGTCACTGGGTATTTATTAATTAACACGACTTTTTTAAAAGAAGGGTGATTAAATAAAATGAGTACAACTATACAATCAGAAGCGAGAGTACCATCAAAACAATCCGTACTAACTGAATTACGTAAAGAGGGCTATGTTCCAGCGGTCGTCTACGGTTATAAAACAGAAGCTACATCTATTTCAGTAAAAGAGCGCGAGTTACTGAAAACACTACAAATAACGGGCCGTAATGGCGTTATTAAACTCAATATTGACGGGAAGGACATCAATGTTGTCCTAAACGATTATCAATCTGACGTATTAAAAGGTGAAATTCAACATGCGGACTTCCTTGCTATCAATATGACAGAAGAGCTTGAAGTAGATGTACTTGTACACCTTGTAGGCGACTCTGTCGGCTTGAAAGAAGGCGGCGTACTTCAACAGCCAAACCGCGAAGTGACTATCAAAGTGAAACCATCAGACATTCCGGAGACATTTGATATTGACATTTCAAACCTTCAAATCGGTGAATCGATTACAGTAGCTGAAATTCGAGCGAAATCGAAATATGAGATTTTAAACGAAGATGATCATTCACTTGTTCTAATTTCTTCACCGCGTACGGCGGCGGAGATGGAAGAACTTGAAAGTGATGCTTCTGAATCAGCAGAACCTGAAGTAATTGGCGAGAAGAAGGAAGCGAAGTAATGCAACAATGAGCGCACGGATTTCCGTGCGCTTCTTTTCTGTTTCAAAGTTAAGTAGTTATAAGCTTTTTTATTTAACATGGAATAGTATCTAGGTGCTAGACACGGGGCCTTAGGGTATTGTTATGCAGTCGTTGCGACAGGATGTCGCACACTTAGACTGCCTTTTTTGCCCTCTTTAAATCCGTTGTATTTGTTAAGGAGCCTCATGCTCTTCTTAATTATTTAATGTAAAAGGAAGATGAAATCTATGAAAATGATAATAGGACTCGGAAACCCGGGCAAACAATACGAAAAAACACGTCATAATGTGGGTTTTCACGTTATTGACGAGCTTAGTACTCGTCTGCCAATCACTGCAATACAGTCGAAATTTGGTGGCATGTATACAGTTGTCCATCGTCCAGAAGGAAAAGTAATGCTTGTCAAGCCGCTTACCTACATGAACTTATCTGGCGAATGTGTCCGACCATTGATGGATTACTTTGATATCGATGTGGAAGATATCGTTGTTCTGTATGATGATCTTGATATTGCTCCAGGAACAATTCGACTGCGTCAAAAAGGTAGTGCGGGTGGCCATAACGGCATGAAATCACTTATTGCACATCTTGGTACGGATCAGTTCAACCGAATCCGTATCGGTGTTGGTCGTCCCGTTGGCGGCATGAAAGTGGCTGATTACGTCCTGGCACCTTTTGGCAAAGATGAAAAGCCATTAATTGAAGACATGGTGAAAAAAAGTGCATCCGCATGTGAAGCGTGGCTAGGCAAACCATTTAATGATGTCATGAACAACTTTAATGGTTTATAAGGAATAATAAAGCCATCTTGCGCCTATACTTTGAGAAAAGGGGCGGAGACTAAAATGGCGATCCGTTATACTTGCCGGCATTGTGAGACTGAAATTGGCAGACTTCCGTTTGAATCTGCAAAGGAGGCTATCCTTCTTCTGCACAAGATGGACGAAAGGGAAGTTGAGCATTTTCTTACGTATGAAAAAGACGGGGCATTGACGGTACGATGCATATGCGAACAGTGTGAGCAATCTCTCCAACGCTTCCCGGACTACTATACACTTACCAAATGGCTTCAATAAGATGTACGCTTTGGCGCAAGATGCGTCCAAAGCTTTTTCTGTTTTTTTATCAAAAGGTAATTGTGTTTAAATAATGAATTCCGTTAAATTCGACCAGCTTGTATAGGTATTTATTTTCCAGATATATAACTATAGTTTGGACTTGGTGCAATCGAATGGCCTAGCCCTTTTTGAACGCCTACTATTATTTTAAAAGAAAGGATGTGTAGCATTGGAATCACTTATAGATTTATTTTTACAAGAGAAAGAGATTGACGAACTAGTGGGAGATTTGGAGTCGGGGATAGACCGTCAACTGATCGCGGGATTGTCAGGTGGTGCGAAGTCAATCCTTTTCAAAGTACTTCAGCAGTCGAGCAAACGGCCCATTCTTATTGTATCTCCGAATTTACTGCAAGCGCAGCGTACATATGAAGACCTCGTCAAAATGTTGGGCGACTCACTCGTCCACCTTTACCCTGCAGAGGAACTCATTGCTGCAGATTTTTCTGTTTCGAGTTATGAACTTCGTGCCCAGCGCATCGATACGTTAGATCATATGGTGCGAATTGGGAAGGGGATTTATATCACGCCGATTGCAGGCATGAAAAAACTATTGCCGGAAAAAGAGCGTTGGTTGACTAACTCATTATCAGCGGAAATAGGCGCAGAAATTAATATGGAAGAATGGCTGGAAAGGCTTGTGTCGATGGGTTATACAAGACAGTCAATGGTAACAGCACCGGGCGAATTTGCACTGCGCGGAGGTATCTTGGACTTGTATCCACTGAACCTGGAAGACCCAGTACGGATTGAATTATTCGATACGGATGTTGACTCCATTCGAACATTTTCGGCGGAAGACCAACGCTCAACAGGTAAGCTGAAAGACGTGTCAATTCTTCCCGCTGCCGAATTTGTTTGGAAGGCTGAAGATCTGATGGTCATCGCAGAAAAGCTGGAGCATGCACTTGGCGTAAGTCTGAAGAAGATGAACGATGCGGAAGCGAAAGAACGCTTAACCATTAATATGAAGGGCGATATTGCTTTGATGAGGGAAGGATCCACTCCGGAAAATATGTTGAAATATGCATCGTTTTCAGCTGGAACGACTTCCCTTGAAAGCTATTTTCCAAGTAACGGAATCGTTCTATTCGATGAAATCGGACGGATCCTTGAGGTTGTTGCGTCACTAGAGTCTGATGAAAAGGAATGGACGGTTGGCCTTCTTGAAGAAGGAAAGATTGTTCATGATGCAAAAACTTCGTTTTCATTCGAAGAGGTGCATGGAGCATTAAAGCAAAGAAAAGTGTATTTTTCTCTTTTCGTCCGCTCAGTCCCAGGAATTGTTGTGAAGAAGACGGTGACGTTTTCTTGTAAACCGATGCAGCAGTTTCATGGGCAAATGAGTTTATTGAAAAATGAAATAGACCGCTGGCACCAAGGGCGCTTCAATATTTTCATTATTGCAGACGGCAACGAACGGATGCAAAAAGTCCAATCGATTCTTGAGGATTATGATATGCAATCTGCCTTGTCCGGAAAACCGTCCGCAGCAGGCGGCATAATTGTTATCGACGGTGATTTGTCTGCGGGCTTCGAGCTTCCATTTCAACGAATGGCGGTTATAACGGATTCTGAGCTCTTTAAAGGGACACCGAAACGGAAAGCACGTCCGCAAAAGATGACCAATGCGGAGCGTATCAAAAGCTACTCGGAGATCAAACCTGGTGACCATATTGTTCACGTTAATCATGGAATTGGGAAATATTACGGGGTTGTAACGCTTGAAGTAAGCGGTATTCATAAAGATTACCTCGACATTCGGTACCGGGGAGAAGATAAGTTGTTCGTTCCCGCCGACCAGATAGATTTGATCCAGAAGTATGTCGCGTCTGGTGAAAAAGAACCGAAACTGCATAAGTTAGGCGGCGCGGACTGGAAGAAGACGAAAACTAAAGTTATAGCAGCTGTTCAAGATATCGCGGACGACCTAATTGAGCTGTATGCCAAACGGGAATCGGAAAAAGGACATGCTTTTTCAGCGGATGACGACATGCAAATGTCATTTGAAAATGCGTTCCCTTATGACGAAACGGACGATCAGCTTAGATCCATTGCTGAAGTGAAGGTGGATATGGAAAAAGAACGTCCAATGGACCGCTTGTTGTGTGGAGATGTAGGGTATGGAAAAACAGAAGTCGCAATCCGTGCTGCATTCAAGGCCGTATTGGATGGCAAGCAGGTCGCATTCCTTGTGCCTACTACGATTTTGGCACAACAGCATTACGAAACAATGAAAGAGCGTTTTTCTGGCTTTCCAGTTGAAGTTTCACTCTTAAATCGTTTCCGGAAAAAGAAGGAACAAACGGAGACGTTGAAAAGGTTGAAAGCCGGAACAGTCGATATTATTGTTGGGACACATCGCCTTCTTTCTAAAGATATCGTATACCATGATCTTGGTTTACTTGTTGTCGATGAAGAACAGCGATTTGGCGTAACGCATAAAGAAAAACTTAAACAGTTAAAAACACATGTCGACGTCCTGACATTGACGGCCACGCCTATTCCACGGACTCTCCATATGTCGATGCTTGGTGTTCGTGATTTGTCCGTTATTGAAACCCCACCAGCAAACCGTTTCCCAGTCCAGACATATGTTATGGAACAAAATTTTGGGCTAGTCCGCGAGGCAATTGAAAGGGAGATGGGTCGTGGTGGGCAAGTGTTCTACTTGTATAACCGGGTGGAAGATATGGAGCGAAAAGTCGATGAAATCAAGCAGCTTGTGCCTGAAGCACGTGTTGGGTTTGCTAATGGTCAGATGGGCGAATCGGCACTTGAGTCAGTGATTTTAAGCTTCCTTGAAGGTGAGTATGATGTTCTTGTAACAACAACCATCATTGAAACGGGTATCGATATTCCTAATGTCAATACACTTATCGTTCAAGACGCAGACCGTATGGGTTTATCGCAGCTCTACCAACTACGTGGACGCGTTGGACGTTCGAATCGTGTTGCGTATGCCTATTTCCTTTATCAGCGTGATAAGGTGCTGACAGAGGTTGCGGAAAACCGTCTTCAGGCGATTAAGGAATTTACGGAACTTGGCTCGGGCTTCAAAATTGCGATGCGCGACTTATCGATTCGTGGCGCAGGTAATCTACTGGGTTCTCAGCAACATGGCTTCATCGATTCGGTCGGCTTCGATCTTTATTCTCAATTGCTGCAAGAAGCTGTCGAACAAAAGCAGACAGGTATCATAAAGGCAGATATACCAGACTTGGAAATTGCATTGCCGCTTAATGCTTATATACCAGATGAGTATGTGCGTGATGGATTCCAAAAAATTCAAATGTACAAAATGGTCAAAGCGATTGAAAATGAAACGGACTACAATGAACTTGTCGATGAAATGACAGATCGATTCGGTGATATGCCACTCGAGGCTGACTTGTTGTTACGTGTTGCGCGAGTAAAAGCTTGGGGACGTATCGCGGGTGCTGAATCAATCAAGAAGCAACAATCGCTTATTGAAGTTCGCATATCACCTGAAGGAACCGCAAAAACTGACGGTGCGAAGCTTGTGTCCGATTCAATGGCATTTGGTCGTGCGGTTGGGTTCACGATGGAAAATGGCTGTCTTATCATGAGGATTGATGAGCGCCAGACGGGGAAGCAGACCGCATTTGATGTGCTTGAAGAAATGATGAGGATTCTGCATGAATCTGCAAAGGAAACTGTTGTTAGTGATTCCGTCTAAAGGGCGTATTGCATATTTTGCCCATCCTTGATGCATACTACAATTGAAACGAAATTAATGTTCAATTTTGTGGAAAGTGAGGCATCATGTATGAAGGCAACAGGAATCGTTCGCAGAATCGATGATCTTGGCAGGGTAGTTATTCCTAAAGAGATTCGAAGGACACTAAGGATTCGTGAAGGGGATCCACTTGAAATATTTACCGACCGGGATGGCGAAGTGATTTTGAAGAAGTATTCGCCGATATCAGAACTCGGGCAATTTGCAAAAGAGTATGCGGAAACGTTGTACGAAACACTTGGCACGCCTGTACTCATCAGTGATCGGGATGAAATGATTGCGGTGTCTGGATTATCGAAAAAAGATTATATAAATCGCCAGTTGTCGCCTGATCTTGATGAAATTTTGACAGGCCGTAAAATCGTTACAGAAAAACTCGAAAAGGCAATTGAATGGGTGCCAGGACAAGTCGAGCAGGTGAAGTCTTATTGTATTGCGCCAATTATTGCTGCCGGAGATACGATTGGTGCTATTTACTTGTTATCAAAGGTGCATTTCATTGGCGAAACTGAAATGAAAGCGGCGGAAGTAGCTGCCCATTTTTTAGCGAAACAGATGGAACCCTAAAAACAGCCCACTTGGACCGGATATTAACGGTTTAGGCGGGCTGTTTTTTTATTTGGGAGAAGCGTTGTTAAGTTTCGCGCTAGTGTTGTTAAGTTCAGGCGAAGCGTTGTTAGGTTTCGTGCCAGTGTTGTTTATTTTTGCGGACAATACGGGCACTTTTCCGTATTCGGAAGTTCCTTATATAAACAACATGTCACCCGTTTGTAATTGGCCATTGCATCTAGTGCTCGTTGATTATTCAAATATTGTTTGAAAGGAGACCGGCGCATCGCAGGTTTCCATGTTTCATCTGCCAATAAAATATCCAAGTCGGGCTGCGCAAATGATGAGTTTTCTTGAAGTAGCATTGAGTACATCCACAAGACATACCCCCACACATTCTCCCACAAAATCAACTTCGCAATTTTTGCACGCTTGCTTAAATAGTCAACGACAGGGTGTCCGTAGGTCTCGAGAATAAAGCGGATATCTTTTTCACGGTTTTGTACAACCCTAAAACCGGTAGATGGAACAGAAAAAAGGATTGTATCATTTTCGATGAATAACGACACATCTTCCAAATCGCCAGCCCACAGTAAATTATGTTCGCTCATTAAATGCAGTTGGGCAGCTATGAAAAAACCATGCCTTCTCATATAAACAGATGTGGCCACAGTATTTGTCGGAGCATCTGATAAACGTTGAACCATTTCAAATAGCTTGCCGCTTCCTGCCTCGCATAATATGTCTGCAGCGGATAAAAATGTGTTTGGCTGTTGACCAATATGTACACTGAACCGTTCCAGTGCAGCTAGTTGTTCCGCCTCTAAATTAGGCACCAGTATTTCCTCGAAGTTCTGACACGATGCAGCGGCCACGACCATAGGGAACGCAGTGCGGTGTGCCGAAAAGGGGGTCTGTTGAAACTTGGCATTCCATTCCAAACACAGCGCGAACTAATTCGCAGGTGATAATATCTTCTGGTTTGCCCTGTGCATGGACGGCGCCGTCTTTAATGGCCACGATATTGTGTGCATAACGGGAGGCTAAATTTAAATCGTGCAGTACCATGACAATCGTACGGCCTTTTTGTTCGTTTAATTCAAATAGTAGGTCAAGAATTTCGATCTGATGTGTCATGTCGAGGTATGTCGTTGGTTCATCCAATAAAATGACGTCTGTATCTTGAGCGAGTGTCATTGCAATCCATGCACGCTGCCGTTGACCACCTGATAGCGTGTCGATCGATTGATCCCGTAGATCACTTATCTTAGTCGCTGTCAGTGCAGCTTCCGTTTTCTTCGTATCCTCTTCAGTCCATCTTGAGAGCCACGATTGGTGTGGATAGCGTCCTTGTTTCACAAGATCATGTACCGTCAACCCTTCAGGTGATACGGGGCCTTGTGGAAGAATACCCATTTTTTTTGCGACATTACGCGAAGACAGCGAGTGGATATCCTTGCCTTCAAGCAAGATAGAGCCGTCAGAAGGTTTTAAAAGACGGGCAATTGAACGGAGTAACGTGGATTTACCGCAACCATTACTACCGACAAAAACAGTAATTTCGCCTTTCGGAATCGATAAATTCAGGTTTTCAAAAAGAAGATTATCTTGATAGCCAATTGACAGGTTTTCGGCCTTAATTGAGGTATGCATAGGAATGCCTCCATATCTATAGGGAATCTAAATGATTTTCATTTTCAATTAGAGATAAGCATAGCATATTTAGCATCTATTGAGAATGATAATCATTTATTTTATTAAAAACTTTACAAAACAGTACAATCAAGTTTAAACTACTAAATGAGAATGATAATCAATAAGTGGATAAATGGAGGAATGTTTAATATGAAGAAATCTTTGAAATCACTGCTTGTTTTAGCGGTTTTAGCAGTGTTGTTAGTCGGTTGTTCTTCGAAGAAAGAAGAAGATAAAGCTGTAGACAACGGGAATGCAGGGAAAAGTATAACAATTACAGGTGTTAACGGTGAAGTGACACTTGATAAGCCCGCGAAAAAGGTCGTTGTTTTGGAATGGACATATGCGGAAGATTTATTGGCAGTAGGTGTTCAGCCAGCGGGGATGGCGGATATAGAAGAATATCATAACTGGGTGAATATCGACGTAGAATTAAGTGACGACGTGGTAAATGTCGGCGGTCGTCAAGAACCCAACTTGGAAGCGATTGCTGAATTGGAGCCGGACTTGATCATCGGTACAAGCTTCCGTCATGATGGAATGATTGCAGATTTGGAGAAAATTGCACCTACAGTCATTTTTAATCCGTATCCTGAGGATGAAGAAATGGATTTGTATCAAGAAATGATAACTACATTTAACGAAATTGCAAAAGCTGTTGATAAAAAGGATGAAGCGAAACAGGTATTAGCCGACCTGGATGTAAAATATGAAGAAGCGAAAACAACTATCGATAATGCTGGTTTAAAAACGAAAGATGTTGTCTTAACACTCGCTTACACGGGAGCTCAAGCACCTGAAATTCGTGTGTTTACACCAAATTCGATGGCTTCAATCATGTTAGAGAAAATTGGTTTAAACAACATCCATATTCCGGACCAATTTGAACTTTACGGCTCTAGTACGTATAACGTGGAAGGGCTAACGAAGTACGAGGATGCTAACTATTTGTATATTGTACAAAACGACGACAATATTTATGAAAAACAGTTAAAAGATAATGCAGTTTGGAAGAACTTGAATTTCGTGAAAGAAGACCGTTTGTATGATCTGGGCGGGGATACTTGGTTATATGGAGGTCCTCTCTCAGCTGAAACGTTGCTCGATAAAATTACGAGCACGATGGTAAGTAAGTAATGGCAAGAAAGACTTCAGGAAAACGATCCTTTGTAGTCATGATTATAGGATTGTTCCTGTTGGTTGTATTATCTTTTATTCACTTAACACAAGGTCAAGCGGATTATACGGTTACCCAATTAGTAAAAGAAGTGTGGATAGAAGGGCGCGTGCAGGACATCGTGCTCTCTCTCCGTCTTCCGCGTTTACTAATCGGGATACTTGCCGGGGGGGCCCTTGCAGTGGCAGGGGCTATTTTGCAGACATTGACGAACAACCCATTAGCATCTGCAGGCACACTAGGAATTAATGCAGGTGCGTATTTTTTTGTCGTTGTATCGATGATTTTCTTCCCATCGCTACTTGGTAATTTCCCGTTTATTGTTGCATTAGTGGGTGCTGTACTGTCATCTGTTCTCGTTGTGATGCTAGCAGGTAAGCAAATGGAGCCGGTACGTGTGGCACTGACAGGGATGATTATTTCGTTACTGTTTGCGTCGATGACAGGTTCTTTGCAGCTATTATTCGAAAATCAGACAAACGGTCTTTTTTTATGGGGCTCCGGTACACTTGTTCAGTTAAATTGGGATGGTGTATCGTTTGCGGGGCCAGTAATAATTGTGTTCTTCGTCCTCGCATTGGTATTGGCAAAACCGTTGGATACGCTGTCGCTAGGTGAAGATATCGCGTCGTCCCTTGGACAAAATGTTAGGTTTGTTAAATTACTCGCGTGGGCTGTTGCAATTGTTCTTGCGGCTACAACGGTAAGCGTTGTCGGCCCAATCGGTTTTATTGGATTAATGGCTCCGCATATTGTTCGGATGCTTGGCGTCCGAGGGCATTTGAACATTCTTCTCCAGTCATTTTTATGGGGAAGTGTCATGCTGATTGGAGCCGATGTGTTAGGGCGATTGATACAACCCGGACAAGAAGTTCCAGTAGGTGCAATGACCGCGTTGATTGGCGGGCCATGGCTGTTGTACTTGGCATGGAAAACTGCAAAAACGCATAGTCGAGGCGACCGTCAAATGGGCGGTACATTAAAACCGGTGAAACTGCCGGTTGTCATCACAATTGTTGTCGCACTCATTATCGTTATTATTTCATTGGCTTTATCATTTAACGGCACTGCATGGACGACTGAATGGCTGAAACCTGTTGTGTGGAATTTCCGAGTTCCGCGCGTGTTAACGGCGTTCATCGTTGGAGTTATGCTCGCAGTTGCGGGCGTATTATTGCAGGGAGTATTACGAAACCCATTGGCGGATGCAAGTATTTTAGGTGTCACATCAATGGGTGGTGCCGGGGCGATGATGCTTCTCGTGTTATTTCCCGCGATTCCGGTTAGCTATATGCCGCTTGGCGCGGTCGTGGGAGCTACCATCGCCCTTTGTATTATTTTGGGAACATCGTGGAAAAATAACTTCCAACCGATGCTCGTTGCGCTCATGGGAATTGCAATATCCGCATTTGGATCGGCCGCCACACAAGTATTGGTTGTGAAAGCAAAGCTTGCCGTTGCGGCTGCTCTCGTCTGGTTGTCGGGAAGTACGTACGCAAAAGGATGGGATGATGTACAACTAGCCTTGTTGTTATTCGCATTGTTCATCGGTCCGGCTATTTATTTGACGCGCAGTTTAGATACATTGACGTTCGGCGATGATGTGGCGGCGGGTCTGGGGCTTTCTGTGAAGTCGACACGTGTTTGGGCGTTAATCGTAGGTGTTGCGATAAGTACGGCAGCTGTTTCAATTGTAGGGACGATTGGTTTTGTCGGGCTTGTTGCACCCCATATCGCACGCAGATTAGTTGGTTTCCGTCATCTGCCTTTACTTGTTGTATCAGGGTTATTAGGCGGATTGCTTCTTGTCACTGCGGACTTTGTCGGAAGGATTTTAATCGCGCCGAAAGACATTCCAAGTGGGTTGATTGTCGCGCTGATTGGTACGCCGTATTTGTTATATCTTCTTCGGAAAATGAAATGAAAAGAGTTATAAACTATTAACAGGCTTAAGAGTATCCTCATCAATATCATAAATGATCAATCACTAATCATATAGTAGTACAAAGCACGAAAAAGGAGCTATATATGTTGAAGTATTGAATCCCTTGTCAGTTCATGCCACGATTCAAAGGGCACAAATGACGTCAGTAACTTGTATACGTATGTGAACCTAGCGTAGGCGCCTTACAGGGGTAGCCGAAGCCCTAAGACTGGTGGCGAAGCCAATTGGCTTATGGCAAGAGGCATCCCCTAAGCGCCGAAGCGTTATTCAGTGGATTCATTTATTCAACTCACCTAGTTAATTATTTGTATTCAGAAAGCGACACATCGTCAGATCACCGTATAGCCCGGATCCCCTGATACCTATTCAGTAATGTATCCAGCTCTTGACTGCATGCGACGACAACCGGATGACTCAAACCAAAATCTTTTGCCTTCGCATACATATCATTTCTTTTAAATTTTATTAGTACCAATAGAAATCGCTTTTTGGGAATTTTTTTTACCATCCATGGTCCCTCCTTATTTACTTTTTTCATTATTTCTATTTTTCGATATAATTTACAGTAAGATACTTACAAATCTCATACATATGTCTTTCCCATAAAGTTGAACAACTAAACCTATTCTTAACTTAAATATGAATATTCGATGTTTTTTGGAATCTAGCCGTTATTCATTCATGATATAATGGACTTACTATGCACGAAAGAAAGAGGCACGGATATGACGCAACAATGGGATATGAAAACGTTTATGAAAGGTGCGTCGATTCTGACGATCTCCGCAATCATTGTGAAATTGCTTGGTGCAGTTTACCGAGTTCCATTCCAAAACCTTGTCGGTGACAAAGGGTTTTATATTTATCAGCAAGTGTACCCGTTCATCGGTATTTTTATTGTTTGGACGTCGTACGGCTTTGCAGTGGCTGTATCGAAACTACTTGCAGGAAGTACGAGTCGCGGTGAGGCAAAAGCAGTGATGCGTGTGGCATTTATATATCTTCTTTTATTATCAGTAACCTTTTTTGTTCTATTGACTGTTTTTGCTCCGTTTTTCGCACGTTCCATGGGCGATGCTGAACTCGTATCTCTCCTGCGGGCAGGTGCATATATTGTTCTGCTTATGCCGGCATTAGCAGTTTTGAAGGGGTCATTCCAATCGGAGGGGCGAATGGTTCCGGTTGCCATTTCTGGTGTAGGTGAGCAAGCCCTCCGTGTAACAGTTATTTTAATTGGGACATGGATTGCAGTATCTTCAGGTGCTTCGCTCTATACGGCGGGCGAAGTGGCAATGTGGGGGGCGGTCGTTGGGGAAAGTGCCGGTGTTGTTATTCTTGCGCTTTATTTCCGGAACACGTTCAAAGGGCCGCTGGAAAAAGTAAATACATGGCAAGTGGTGAAAGAATTGACGGTTGTCAGTTTAGGGGTTAGTGCTAGTTCACTGATTCTGCTGATGTTTCAACTGGCCGATTCATTTACGGTTTATAATATTCTTCTAACTAACGGTTTTGCGGGGAATACAGCCATGGTAATGAAGGGTGTCTACGATCGTGGGCAGCCACTCGTGCAAATGGGGATTTTGATTGCTTCGACATTAGCGCTCGCCATTGTTCCGCTTATCGCTCATCACTCGACAAAAAATGTGGGAAGAGGGGCACTGCCGTTTATCCGACTAACGTTCCGGACTGCTTTTCTATTCGGTTGGGCAGCTGCAGCGGGGCTTGCGCTTGTATTGCCTTATGTGAATGAAATGCTGTTTGAAACACGTGACGGTTCTGTTGCACTCATTATTTTCTCGTTACAAATTCTTTGGCTGTCGCTTATTTTACCGCTAACTGCGATGCTTCAAGGGGCTGGGAAAGTAAAAGTACCAACGCTCCTGCTAATCGGTGGACTGGTTATAAAAGTCTTTGCCAATCAACTTCTGGTCCCGCTTTGGGATGTCACAGGGGCGGCAATTGCAGGTAATATCGGTTTCGCAGCTATTACGTTTGGGTTACTACTATACTTTAAAAAGGTTTGGCCAATTCGCCTTGCGCCAGTACGTTTTTACGGATGGGTGATAGGGGCAACTGTCCTCATGATAGCGGTTGTCTTGCCGTGGATGCTCATTGCAGACGGGTTTTTATTAGACAAGTTGCCGGGGCGCATTGAAGCGACACTTATCGCATTAACATCCGTTTCGGCGGGAGCAGCTGTTTTCCTTTTCGTCGTTATGAAATCACGTATAATGGCAGAGAAAGAATGGTTTCTACTACCATTCGGTAAACGTTTAGCTACATTGCAATTACGACTTACTAAAAGAAAAGGTGAATGACATGAATGAGTTAACAATTATTGGTCTCGGCGCAGGGGACCTTGACCAATTGGCGCTTGGGACATATCGAAAGTTGAAAGAGGCTACCTGCATTGTCGCGCGTACGGACCAGCACCCTGCTGTCGCCGAATTAAGGGCGGAAGGCATTGTCCTAACAAGCTTCGATGAAATTTATGAAAAACACGACTCGTTCGAGCAAGTATATGATGAAATCGTAGAACAGCTGCTCATTATGTGTGCACAACAACCGGTTACCTATGTTGTACCGGGGCATCCACTCGTTGCGGAACGGACGGTACAATTATTAGTCGAGAAAGAACGTCAAGGTTTAATCCAGATGGAAATTGCCGGTGGAAATAGCTTTCTTGACCCAATTTTTGCAGCTTTACGCATTGATCCAATTGAAGGGTTCCAGTTACTAGACGGTACGGATATGAAACGCGATGATGTCCATATGAAGCAGCATATTTTGATTGGACAAGTGTACGATGCATTTGTGGCATCTGAGGTAAAATTGTCACTGATGGAGAAATACGCTTTCGATCATCCTGTGACAATTGTAACGGCGGCCGGTTCTACGGGCGAGCAATTGATTACAGTTCCGCTATTTGAACTGGACCGCGTAACTGAAATTAATAATTTGACGACCGTTTACGTGCCGCCCGTCGTTGAACGAGAAGCACGGCTGAAAGATTGGTCAACGTTCAGGGAAATTATTGCCGCACTACGCGCTCCGGGCGGTTGCCCGTGGGATCGTGAACAGACGCATGCGTCATTGAAGCGTTATTTGGTTGAAGAAGCACATGAGCTACTAGAGGCAATCGATAAACAAGATGACGAAGCTGTCATAGAAGAACTTGGTGATGTGCTACTGCAAGTATTCCTTCATACTCAAATTGGCGAAGACGACGGCTATTTTGCGATGGAAGACGTCCTTCAAGCAGTTGGTTCAAAAATGATTCGCCGTCATCCGCATGTTTTTGGAGATAAAAGCGTAGACAATTCAGAAGAGGTCCTTCAAAATTGGCAGGACATCAAGAAGCAGGAAAAACCGCAAGCTGAATCACTCTTACATGGTCAAGAACGTCCTTCTTCATCGCTTCTGACGTCACTTAATTATCAAAAAGAGGCGGCGAAGGTTGGGTTTGACTGGCCAACGATTGACGGTGCTTTTGAAAAGTTTGAGGAAGAATGGATGGAGTTCCGCAAAGAACTAGTGAACGGAACGAAATACAGTCAAATGGACGAACTAGGTGACGTTCTGTTTACAATCGTTAACATTGCGCGCTTCCTCAAGCTATCTCCAGAAGAAGCGATGGTTCACGCCAATCAAAAGTTCAATAGACGGTTTTCATTCGTCGAAAAGAGTGTGAAAGATGGACAGGGCAAGTTTACTGACTATACACTTGATGAACTTGAAGCGTTTTGGAAACTAGCCAAAGAAGGGGAAGATAATCATGAGACTTGATAAATTCTTGAAAGTATCCCGCCTGATCAAAAGACGGACACTGGCGAAACAAGTGGCTGATCAAGGGCGTATAACAATCAATGAAAAAGTGGCGAAAGCGTCATCGGTTGTAAAAGAAAGCGATGAATTAGCCATCCGTTTCGGGCAGAAAATCGTAACGGTAAAAATCAACATGCTGAAAGATACGACGAAAAAAGACGATGCTGCCTCAATGTACACAATTTTGAACGAAGAGAAGCTTGAAAAAGTGGAACCGGAATTCATGGATGACGAAGACTAAACAACATGACAGGGAATATTCCTGTCATGTTTTTTTATACCCGGGCATAAGCTAGCAGTGAACGTACAAGCCAAAGGGGGAAGCATATAATGCAATTTCAAACTGATAGTCCTACGTACGCGATACCATCAGGAGACCACGTTGTTACAATGCGCAATAGAAAACGAATGGACTTGACGTCGGTAAAATCAATTGACCGTTTCGATCAGGAAGAATTTCTAGTTCGAACATCACAAGGATTGTTGCAAATCCGCGGAGAGGAACTACGCATCGTCCATTTAGATGTCGATAAAGGACTTCTAACATTGGAGGGAACGGTCGGCACGATTCAATATGATGAAGAAGAATCAGGCTCAAAAGGTTTCCTCCATAAATTGTTTGGATGAGTCTATCCGTTCAATTTCTTAGCCTGCTCGCTATGATTGGGACAGGCATTGTTGCTGGGGCATTCATGGATATGATCGGAACAGGTACCGCACACGCTGGGAAGAAATCAATTATTCGGAAGCGTGCGGTCTGGCTTGAAGTCATTGGATGGATACTAGTCGGATGTTGGACGTTTTATATCCTTTACCTTGTCAGGGATGGGGCGTGGCGAATATATGATCCGTTTGCACAGATTAGTGGAATGTTGCTATACGTAACTACTTTTTATAAGCCGTTTCGGTTTGTTGGGCGGATCTTGTTGGTTTTGTTTATAAGACCACTCTTGTTCCTCGCGCGTCTGGTAGTATCTATTGTAAGTCTAGTCATTCGTTTTATTGTGAAAGTCTTGGCAGTCCTCTTTACACCATTTGTTAAAATATTCCGTATCATTTCCGGGAAACTCTTTAAAAGAAGAGTGAAATGATATATAATATATGAACTAACAAGTTGTAGTGTGTGAAGAGGGGAAGTGCAAGACGTGGAACAGAAACAGCAGAGGAAATCGTCCGAAAGGGTCGCGTCGATTCAAACTGAATATGTCCGCTCACTTCAAAAGAAAGAGACTAGGAAGAATGCGCGGAAAGTCCGTTTATATCGTAGACTGGCTGTGTTTGCTATTGCCGCCGCTATAATTCTTGGTGGCCTAACGAATATGTTCATCAATCAAAAACATGCGTTAGCGGCGAAGGAACAGCAAAAAGTAGAGGTGCTGGCCCAGCTCGAAGGGGTGCAGGAAGAACAAGAAATGCTAAAGAGACAACTTGTGAAATTGAATGATGATGACTATATCGCAAAACTTGCTCGCAAGGAATATTTCTTGTCTGAAAAGAATGAAATTATTTTTTCTATACCCGAAAACAAGAAAAAAACAGATGAACAAGATAAAGGAAAAGAGTAGTCTTATTGACACTCTTTTTTTATTGGCTATAATGGAAGTAAGGATCCTGCAATTTGCAGGGCTCATTAATACGGTTGCAAGGCTCCCAGCGCGGGGCCCGCTTAAATTTTAAGGAGGAGCATTTTTTTTATGTCAATTGAAGTAGGCAGCAAGCTAGAGGGTAAAGTAACAGGAATCACAAACTTCGGGGCGTTTGTTGAGCTACCGAATGGCTCAACAGGCCTGGTCCATATCAGTGAAGTAGCGGACAATTATGTCAAGGACATTAACGATCATTTTAAAGTCGGTGACATGGTTGAAGTGAAAGTGATGAACGTCGGTGCAGATGGTAAAATTGGGTTATCGATTAGAAAAGCGAAGCCTGAATCTGAACAGCGTCCAGAACGTCCTCAGCGCCCGCAACGTCCGCGTCAAGGTGGTGGCCGTCCTGCTATGGATCGCCCAGAGAACTTTGAACAAAAGATGGCAAAGTTCATGAAAGACAGCGAAGAGCGTCTCTCTACTTTGAAAAGAGCGACAGAATCGAAACGCGGTGGCCGTGGCGCAAGCAGAGGGTAACTTGCTAGCTGTTTCAATTCATGAAAAAGTGTATGAATAGTGTAGGGAAAAACAGCGAACAAAGGGAATAACCCTTGTTCGCTGTTTTTTTGTATTGTTGACGCGGAGGGGTTTGGAGAATGTGGCGAACTGTGATGGCAACTGGATAGACTGTGATGGCAATCGTGAACTATCATGGCATTCGTATAAACTGTCATTCCAAGTCGTAAAACTATCACGGAAAATGGCATAAACCGCCACACCTCACCAAACAACCACCCACTTTTTTATTGCAGAAAAAAGCAGTTCCTACGTCGTGAATTCACGACGTAGGAACTGCTTTTTCGGAAACTTATTGTCCAGCCTCTGGACGGCTGTTCCTGCATTTCATTAATGGCGGCAGAGGGGTTCGAACCCCCGACCTCACGGGTATGAACCGTACGCTCTAGCCAGCTGAGCTACGCCGCCTTCGTGTATTCTGGTAAGCACCTGTTTTCGCTTGTACAGAACAACAATACTTATAATACAAGTGAAACAATGAAGTGTCAACCCGTGTTAGGAAAAAGAAAAAACAGTTCGGAATGAGTCGAAACATTTAGTTTTCTTGTTGTCATGAACAGACAATTTCTTTCCATTTGCCTATGTATACTCAAGGCATAGTAGACATAGGGGGAATGGGAAATGAAGCTAATTGATCAATTAGTGCGTCCAGTAGGCCATCCGATTGGTATGTATGTCGAGATGATTGGAAAACGAAAAATGCATATTTTAGTTGCGACTCTATTCTTATTTGGATCTTTTTTCTTGTCGCAAGCCGTCTTGTTCGATGCAGCGGTTCCTTTTTTCTTGCCGGTGTGGGCACTTGCGCGAGCCCGCTTCAGAAAGCATCTTATATGGGTGTTCATTGGCGGGATGTTTGGGAGTGCATTCCTTGGTCTTGGACAGGCTGTTATACATCTATTGATGCTTGCGTTATTTAATGCGGTTATTAAATATCCGCTAATGCGAAAATCGGTGCCGCTAACAGTAGCGGGATGCATTATCGTTGTTCAAGTGTTGTGGCAGTTCATTATGCATGTCGGGCAACCACCAGTAAATGTTCAATTATATATAGGCTTTGAAGCAGTCCTTGCTTTATTCATGACATTCTTCCTCTTTGTCGCATTTCCTGCCGCAGATCGAATCTTCTTTGGTAAATGGACGCCTGAACGTCTTGGAGCCGCCTGCCTTGTCGGTGCGCTGGCTACAACTGGCATGAACGGGCTTATGTTAGGTCCTGTTTCGGTTTCAGGTACACTCATTCACCTGACTATCTTGCTTGCGGCACTTGTGGGAGGACTGCCATTTTCAACAACAATCGCAATGATCATTGCCGCAATTGTGGGAGTGGCGGAATTATCCTTCACTGGAATGATGGCGGTATATGGCATGACAGGTTTTTTTGCAGGTACACTCCGCCGGTTTGGAAAAGTTGGTATCGTGTTAGGTGCGGCCTCTGTATCTTTATTTTTCCTTATGTATGATTTGACCCTGCCACTTGATACTTCGCACTTTGTAACGATCGCTACTGCAACAATTATTTTTTTACTAATCCCATCGAAAAGACTAGAGCCGATTAAACACATTTTTTATCCGGAGAATACGGAAACTACTGAAAAACAACAAAAATGGTTAGCGGAACGCCTAGACGAACAACTAGCTGATTTCCAGAAGTTCTCTGAATTTATGTCGACGCTTGTTGGCGACCGGTTTCCCCCCCGCGATAATGCCGATGTATTGCCTCAGCAAGTAATACCGAAGATTTGCCAGTCGTGTTTTCGTCATGCTAAATGCTGGGAAGGCGGAGATAATGATATGGGCGGGCTACTAAGTGAATGGGAAGCGACCTATTCTATGACGAAAAAAGCTAAACGTCACCGTGTTGAGGAAAAAATTAAATATAAGTGCATCCGATTCAATGGATTGGTGACGGAACTTGAGGAACAAGCTGCCAGCCGTTTATTGACGGGACAACTACAGCATGGACGAAAAATGCTTGCCCTCCAGTTGCGTGATATGAGCACCCACCTGGATAAAATCATGAATGAAGTAAAAGAGGATTTGACTGTTTATAAGCCTGCCGAGGAAGAGTTGGCGAAACGGCTCCAAGAGAAAGATATTGAGTACTTCCAGATTGATGTTTTACCAGGGGAGAGGGGAGCGCGTCGCATCATCTGTTGTATTCCCGAGAAAAGATCTGACTTTGAAACAGATACGACAGTTGCTGAAAGGTTTATTCTGCCGATTCTTGAAGAAATGTACGATGAGCCGTTCCGGGTCGCCAAATCTGCCGTTTTACAAGACCCTTTTCCGCATATCCAACTAACTTTTGGTTCGGCAGTTCGTTTTACTCTTGATTATGGTATTGCGGCAACATCAGGCGGGGAAACATTTCACGCAGGTGATGCATATGAAGTGTTCCCGATTCATGAAGGGTTAACCGCAGTTTTGTTGTCGGATGGAATGGGCCAGGATCTAAATGCATATCGTGAGAGTCGAAAGGTAATTCGTTTGATGCGAGAATGTTTGGACCGGAAAATGGATCCTGAAACAGCTATGCATACCTTGCATTATATGATGTCTTTGAACGGGCTGGATGATATGTACGCCACGCTTGACCTGGCCCTCGTTGATTTGCAAGACGGTCGTATATGGTCTTGGAAGGCAGGGTCGATGAGCACGTATATTAAACGCGGTGACGATTTTTTAAGACTGGATAGTAAATCTGTACCCGTCGGTTTTCTTCCATCCTTTTCTGTGGAGGCAAAAAACGAAGAGTTAAAGTCAGGAGACATTATACTTATGTTAACGGACGGTATCTTTAATGGTGATGTCCCGCTTGAGAAACAAGAGAATTCGTTATACAACACACTTGAAAAGTACGGAGGGTTCGAATGTGACAAAATTGCGGACCGTATTATGCATGAAATGGAGCGAAGGTTTGGTGTAATTGGAGACGATCGAACTGTGTTAGTTATGAAAATCGACCATGTTCTTCCAAAGTGGTCTAGTTTCACACCCTATTCACAAACTATTTCCCGGGAAAGGGTATTCGGTTGAATGCGTAAGGGAGTGAGTCCCCTCCTTTAGTTATTCTATGGTAAAATCAGAATAATAGTAGATTAGAAAAGAGCAGGGAGCGGGGCAATGGATAAATTTAAACAGACTATATTCGGCTTTATCAAGAAGTGGTCACTCATCGCCCCGGGGGACCGTATTTTAATCGCCTGTTCGGGTGGTGTAGATTCAGTGGCGCTTTTACATTTCATGGCTTCAAATCGAGACAGAATGGGGATTGAAGTTGCCGCAATTCACGTCGATCATAAATTACGCGGGAAAGAGTCCGCGGAAGATGGCACATTTGTGGCAAGGCTGTGTGAAGTGTATGGAATTCCGTTTTTTGGCGGAAGTGTCCCGGTTCCAGCTATTATTGAGAAAGAAGGCGGCAATGTGCAAGCTGTCTGTCGGGAAGGCCGATATGCTTTTTTCGAGAGGGTCATGACAAAGCATGATTATGATGTTTTGGCAACGGCACATCATGCAGAAGATCAGTTGGAAACGGTCTTGATGCAAGTAACGAAAGGCAGTCAGCCTTTGGGGATGTCGGTGAAGCGTGAAGTTGAAGGCGGATTCCTTATTCGACCTTTCCTTCCGGCTATGAAAGCGGACCTCTATTCATATGTAGGGGAGCACGAATTACATTTTCGTGAAGATCCAAGTAATGAAAGTGATGCCTATCTGCGTAATCGTTACCGTCACAAAATTGTTCCGTTTATTCTTGCTGAAAACCCGGGAGCCGCTGAAAATGCAGTAAGAATATCAGGTTATCTACAGGAAGATGAAGAATTGCTTGAAATGCTGGCGCGGGAACGCTTTACTGAAATTACTAAGTTCACAGAAGCGGGCCTGCCTGTCGTTGACGGGAATGCTTTTTCCAGCATGCATCAAACTTTACAAAGACGGGTGATTACACTACTATTAAGGTATCTTTACAATGGGGAAATTATGCCCGTAAAATATAATTCTGCGCTTATAAGTCAACTGTTACACCATCTATTTTCGCAAGATGGGAATGTATCCATTAACCTTCCACGCGGTTACCGATTCATTCGGGAATATGGCGTGCTGACGTTCGTTCGCGAAACACCAGCCGAAGAAGTGGAGTTGCAAAAAGTGTTGCCGAAAGGCGTTTGGACCCGTTGGGGAAATGATTTTCAGCTTTATTGGAATGAAGTGAGTAACCTCGATACGGAGTTATTCACGGATACAGATGACATCATGTATTTTGACTTGCCTCACTCTGAACTTCCTCTGTCTATCAGGAGAAGAGAGGATGGGGATCGAATCTTGTTGCCGGGGATGACACACCCGAAACGTTTATCCAGGTTGTTTATCGATGAAAAGGTTGGCATGACAGAACGCGACCGATTACCGGTAATCATTACAGCGCAAGGTGAAATTTGTGCAGTTCCAGGAGTACGGTACGGAGTGGTATTTTCACGACGCAAGACAGATCAAAGTAAGTACATAGTTAGTACAAGAAAGTTATAATTGATCTGCATGAAAGAGGAGGAATTTCGATGTTGGGGAAAGATATCGAAGAAGTGCTAATTACAGAAGAACAGATTCAAGAGAAAATCCGTGAGCTTGGTGCGGTATTGACAGAAGAGTACCAAGACAAGTACGTACTTGCGATTGGTGTGCTTAAGGGTGGATTACCTTTCATGAGTGATCTCATTAAGCGTATCGATGCTTATATCGAACTCGATTTCATGGATGTTTCAAGTTATGGTAATGCAACAGTTTCATCAGGAGAAGTGAAAATCGTTAAAGATTTGAACACAAGTGTTGAAGGACGCGATGTACTCATTATTGAAGATATTATCGATAGTGGGAAAACATTAAGTTACCTTGTCGAATTGATGAAATACCGAAAAGCAAATTCTATTAAAATTGTTACTCTCCTCGATAAGCCAAGTGGCCGAAAAGTAGACTTAAAAGCGGATTACGTTGGTTTTGACGTACCGGATGCGTTTGTCGTTGGCTACGGACTTGATTACATGGAGAAATACAGAAACTTACCTTATATTGGCGTGTTGAAAAAGGAAATCTATTCTTTCTAAACAATTGTAGGAAAACCTATTAAAGGGTCGCGGAAAAGATTTTCTACTAAGGCATTTCCTTTGTAGGATGAATCAGACCTGTGATAAGATTTACACTAGTTTTCTGTCTAATGAAATGAGGAGGCTTGGGATGAATCGAATACTTCGATACTTTCTATTATACGGACTGATATTTCTTGCAATCATGGGGATATTCAGTTCACTAAACAATACAAACCCGAAACAGAAAGAGATTCGTTACGATGAATTCATTACTGCGTTGGAAGATGGAAAAGTAACAACAGTAAGTTTGCAGCCAGTTCAACTTGTCCTTAATGTGAAGGGCACAATGAAAGGCTACAAGGATGGCGAAGAGTTCGTCACGAATATTATGAATGATACCAAGACGCAGGAAGATATCCGTACACTTGCTACGCAAACTAAAACGAATATCACAATCTTACCAACTCCTGTTGCGAGTGCGTGGGTATCCTTCTTCACAGGTCTTCTACCGTTCATCATCATCTTCATCTTGTTCTTCTTCCTGTTAAATCAGGCGCAAGGCGGAGGAGGCGGCGGTGGCCGTGTTATGAACTTCGGTAAGAGTAAGGCGAAGCTTCATACGGATGACCGAAAAAAAGTTCGTTTCACGGATGTTGCTGGTGCTGACGAGGAAAAAGCGGAACTTGTGGAAGTTGTTGACTTCCTGAAAGATTCACGTAAATTCGTTGAAGTCGGTGCACGTATTCCTAGAGGGATCCTGTTAGTTGGACCTCCTGGTACCGGTAAAACGTTGTTGGCGCGTGCGGTTGCAGGTGAAGCGGGTGTTCCGTTCTTCTCAATCTCAGGTTCTGATTTCGTGGAAATGTTCGTTGGGGTTGGTGCATCACGTGTACGTGACCTTTTCGAAAATGCTAAAAAGAATGCACCATGTATTATTTTCATCGATGAAATCGATGCGGTCGGTCGCCAACGTGGCGCGGGCCTCGGTGGTGGACACGATGAACGTGAACAAACATTGAACCAACTTCTTGTTGAAATGGATGGTTTCGGTGAGAACGAAGGGGTTATCATTGTTGCTGCAACAAACCGCCCTGATATTCTTGACCCTGCACTTCTGCGTCCAGGACGTTTTGACCGTCAGATTACAGTTGGTCGTCCGGATGTAAAAGGAAGAGAAGCAGTTCTTCAAGTCCATGCGCGCAACAAGCCACTTGACGACACTGTCAACTTGAAGGCACTTGCACAACGTACACCTGGATTCTCGGGTGCAGACCTTGAAAACTTATTGAACGAGGCAGCACTTGTTGCTGCAAGACGCGATAAAACGAAAATCGATATGTCGGACATCGACGAAGCAACGGACCGGGTTATTGCGGGACCTGCGAAGACGAGTCGCGTTATTTCGAAAAAAGAACGCGATATTGTAGCGTTCCATGAAGCGGGTCACGTTGTTGTAGGGCTAATGCTCGATGACGCTGAAATCGTTCATAAAGTAACAATCGTCCCTCGCGGACAGGCAGGCGGTTATGCCGTTATGCTTCCGAAAGAGGATCGTTACTTCATGACGAAACCTGAACTTCTTGATAAAATTGCTGGACTTCTTGGTGGTCGTGTAGCGGAAGAAATCGTTCTCGGCGAAGTTTCAACTGGAGCTCACAATGACTTCCAGCGCGCAACTGGTCTGGCTCGTTCGATGGTAACTGAATACGGAATGAGTGATAAACTCGGACCGATGCAGTTCGGTCAGGCGCAAGGGCAGGTATTCCTGGGTCGCGACTTCAACTCTGAACAGAACTATTCTGAAGCGATTGCGTATGAAATCGACCAAGAAATGCAACGTATCATCAAAGAGCAATACGCTCGTACAAAAGAAATCCTTTCTGGAAAACGTGAGTTGCTTGATTTGATTGCAACGACGCTTCTTGAAGTAGAAACACTCGACGCGGAGCAAATTAATCATCTAAAAGATCATGGCACATTGCCTGATCGTCCATACGGTCGTTATGGCTTGGACAATAAAGATGAAGCAGCTAAGAGCGTAGATCTTTCGAAAGAAGGAGATGACACAGTCATTTCTGATGCAACTGGAGCACCTACGGACCCAGCTATCGGTGATTTACCGAAAGAGTACAAAACGGACCAAACTCTTAAGTCAATTAACGAAGAACGCAAAGACTGAACACCTAATAAGGGCCGACTGTTTCTTTTGAGACAGTCGGCTTTTTTCTATCCATGGATATGTGGTATGATGTGTTGGAAAATGACGAAGTTAGCGAGGAAACCATTATGCTATTAGTGCTAGATACAGGAAATACAAATATTGTCCTTGGCGTCTATGAACAGGGGCAGCTTAAATATCATTGGCGCATGGAAACCTATAGACATAAGACCGAAGATGAGTATGCGATGCAAGTGAAATCTTTGTTTTTGCACGTAGGGCTCTCTTTTGACGATGTAACTGGCATTATCATTTCGTCCGTTGTCCCGCCAGTTATGTTTCCCCTGGAACAAATGTGCAGGAAATATTTTAACCAAAAACCGCTTATTGTTGGCCCTGGTCTCAAAACAGGATTGAATATCAAATACGAAAATCCGCGTGAAGTCGGAGCGGATCGGATTGTCAATGCGGTAGCGGCTGTTCATGAATACGGCAGTCCGTTGATTATCGTTGATTTTGGTACAGCGACAACCTATTGTTATGTGAATGAAAAAGGCGAATACATGGGTGGGGCAATTGCGCCAGGTATCGGAATTTCAATGGAGGCTTTGTTCGACCGAGCATCTAAATTGCCGCGGATCGAACTGACAAAACCGGATCATGTTGTAGGGAAAAGCACGGTAGCTGCTATGCAGGCTGGAATTGTTTATGGTTATGTTGGGCAAGTTGATGGTATTGTTGCCCGCATGAAAGCGCAAAGTAAGGAAGAACCAACTGTCATTGCTACTGGAGGGCTTGCTGGTTTGATCGCAAGTGAAACGACGGTGATTGATGTCGTTGACAACTTCTTGACGCTAAAAGGGCTTCATCTAATTTATGAACGAAACATGTAAAAGGAGCAGATAATAAATGAATGATTACTTAGTTAAAGCACTCGCGTTCGACGGAACAATCCGGGCGTATGCGGCTCGCTCGACAGAAACGGTATCAGAAGTTCAACGTCGTCATGCAATGTGGCCGACTGCAACAGCAGCTTTAGGGCGTTCAATGACAGCGGCGGTCATGATGGGTGCCATGTCAAAAGGCGAGGATAAACTGACAATAAAAGTTGATGGCAATGGACCGATTGGTTCGATGATTATCGATGCAAACGCGCATGGCGAGGTTCGGGGTTATGCGTCCAATCCGCAAACGCATTTTGATTTAAATGAGCAGGGGAAACTTGACGTGAGGCGTGCGGTTGGAACAGATGGCTTGTTGTCGGTTGTTAAAGATCTAGGGCTTCGTGATTTCTTTACGGGGCAAGTTCCGATTGTATCGGGTGAAATTGCTGAAGATTTTACGGAGTACTTTGTCGTTTCGGAGCAGGTACCTTCTGCAGTGGGACTTGGTGTGCTGGTTAACCCGGACAATACAGTGAAAGCTGCCGGTGGTTTCATTATTCAGGTTATGCCTGGCGCAACGGAAGAGACAATTGTGGAGTTGGAAGAGCGTATTGCTAACGTTGAACCGATTTCGACGTTGATTGCCCGTGGCCTTACGCCTGAGGAGATACTTGGAGAGGTTCTCGGAACGGCAAACGTGGAAATTCTTGATCAGATGGCTGTTTCGTTCTCGTGTAATTGCTCGAGGGAACGATTTGGAAATGCGATTATCGGTCTTGGAGAGCACGAGATACGAGACATGATTGAAGAGGATGGACAAGCTGAAGCACACTGTCACTTCTGTATGGAGACATATGTATATCCAAAAGAAGTTTTGGAAGGTTTTATCGATGAAATACAATCAGAAGCCTGAAGAAACGACAAGTTCGCAGAAACGCAAACTGAAGACGAAACCGCTCATCCTATTAATTGTAATTCTTTTAGCTTTCAATATCTTCTGGTTCGTTGGTTGGCTCATACCGGACAAATCGAAGCAGACAGATGAGGAAGTGGCGTCGGTCGCAGGTAAGCCCATTACGAGGGAACAGTGGATGTCGGCAATGGAAAAAGAAGTGGGACGCGAAACTCTTCTTGACCTTGTAAATGAAAAAGTGATGGCGGTAGCCGCGGAACAATACGGTATTAATGTATCTGATAAGGAAATTGATCTTGAAATTTCGCTTATTCGTTCTGTAGACGGGCGCTCTCATTCTGGTCAAGGTGAGGAGGGAATGCGTCAGAAAATCCGTTCCAACCTCATCCTCGAAAAGGTATTAACGAAAGATATTGTTGTTAAAGATGATGCGGTAAAGAAGCAGTACGATGAAAATACTGCACTTTACAATATTTTAACGGCATATAGAACTGCTATTATTGTCGTTCCAACGAAAACTGATGCGGAACAGACGATTGAAGAGCTTTCAAAAGGTTCGAGTTTTGATGTCCTTGCAAAAGAGCGGTCGACAGATCTCGCTTCGGCTAGTCTTGGTGGGGATATCGGTTATATCAACGATTCGACTGATGCAACCGACAAGGCAATCGTCGAAGCTGTGTCGAATGCGAATGAAGGATTGACGAGTGGGGTTATAACCTTGAGTGATGGTACATATGCTGTTATTCGTGTAAGTGAAGTAGTTAAAGGGCAGTCGTTTTCATTTAAGGAAGTAAAAGATCATATCAAGCGTGAAATTGCGCTTGAGCAGCTTCCGCAAACGGTTAGTCCGGAAGCGTTTTGGAAAGAATTCGACGCAAAGTGGTTTTACGGTAAATAATAGAAAGCTGTTTGGAAGCCGATATAAATTGGTGTTTCCGGACAGCTTTTCTTAGTTAAGCGGATTAAGTCTGAAAATATAGGGAAAAGAATACATATAGTGGGCATTCAATTGTTGACAATGTTCACATAACGGTAGTAATATTAATAGTATAAGACATATCAAAATAGTAGGAATTAGGAGATGATATAAATGACGTTAGTTGGAAACTCTATTGCGGATCTTGTTGGCAAGACGCCTCTAGTTAAAATGAACAGAATGACTGGTGCAGATGATGCGGATGTTTATTTGAAACTGGAGTACATGAATCCGGGATCTAGTGTTAAAGATCGTATTGCACTGGCGATGATTGAAGCGGCTGAAAAGTCTGGAGATTTAAAAGAGGGAAGTACGATTATTGAACCGACAAGCGGTAACACGGGAATTGGTCTTGCGATGATCGCGGCGGCGAAAGGATATAAGGCTGTTTTGGTTATGCCGGATACGATGAGTACAGAGAGACGCAATCTACTTCGTGCTTATGGCGCGGATCTTGTGTTAACGCCGGGTGCAGAAGGTATGAAAGGCGCTATCGGTAAAGCAGAAGAGCTTTCAAAGGAAAATGGTTGGTTCATGCCACAACAGTTTAACAATGAAGCGAATCCTGAAATACACCGTTTAACGACAGGCCCTGAAATTGCAGATGCGCTGGATCGCGTGGATGCGTTCGTATCTGGAATTGGAACGGGTGGTACGATTACAGGGGTAGGTAGCGTCTTGAAAGAGCGCTTTCCAGAAGTAAGTATCATTGCTGTTGAACCGACAGACTCACCTGTGCTATCGGGCGGAAAGCCGGGTCCGCACAAAATTCAAGGGATTGGTGCAGGGTTCATTCCGAAAGTTCTCAATACTGATATTTACGATGAAATCGTCCAAGTAACGAACGATGAAGCGTATGACACAGCGAGACGTGCAGCACGCGAAGAGGGTATTCTTGGTGGTGTTTCATCTGGGGCGGCAATATTTGCAGCGCTTCAAGTTGCGAAGAGGCTTGGGAAAGGGAAGAAAGTTGTTGCGATTCTTCCGTCGAACGGCGAGCGCTACTTGAGTACGCCACTTTATCAGTTTGACGAAGAGTAATAGGGTGGAAGGGGGAGAGGCTGAGATGCTTCTTCTTTTTTGTCGTTGAGATTTGTATGTAGTGGTTGGGTATGGTCGCCCTTCAAATAAAAAGTTGCCATCTGCTTTTCTTTTTATAGCGTAAAATGGCTTTTACGCGGTAAGATGAAGATATTAATTGTTATCGGGAGGAAACTGGGATGAACGAACAAAAGATAGCTTATACGACAGTGGCAATGACGAAAGAACAACTATTCTATGCTTATAAAGAGTTGGCACACGAGCATGACAGTCATATTCTCCTTGAAAGTGGACGCGGCGGAGCATTATGTATGGCGGGAATTGATCCGCTTGTTACGTTACGGACGTTGGATGGCGATAACTTACAACTTATCTGGCGTGATGGTACGGAAGAGGTAAGAGAAGGAAATCCACTTGAATTGTTAAATGAATTTGTTAAGTCCTATGAAATGGAATCTATTCCTGGACTGCCAGATTTTCAAGGTGGTGCAGCTGGATTCATCAGTTACGATTATGTTCGTACTTATGAAAATATACCGGTCGATACACTAGATGATCTCGATACACCTGATTTGTTCTTCTATTTATTCGACCGCTGGGTAGTGCTTGACGTTAAGACTGAAATTGCATATTTCATGACACTTCCGGGTCGCGGATTGGAGCCGGCAGAGTTGGAAGTTGAATGGTTGGCTGCAGCTTCGGAAGGATTGAGCAAGCAAGTCTTCACACCAGGCAAAGCGACGGAAGTGTTGTTGGATGAAGGGGATCTTGCTGTGTCAGTGACGGGACCTCAGTTCGAACAGATGGTCCGCGACGTGCAGGCTTATATTGCAAGCGGGGATGTCGTACAAGTCAATCTTTCGGTAAGGCAATCAAAACAGCTGACCGTTCATCCGTTAGATGTGTATGAAGCGTTGCGCTCGTTCAATCCGTCGCCATATATGGCGTCACTAGGTTCACCTGAATTTTCCGTTGTCTCGGGTTCACCCGAACTGCTACTGAAAAAACGTGGGGATGAACTAAGTACGAGACCAATCGGCGGAACAAGGCCTAGAGGGATAGATGAAACCGAAGACGCGGCGCTTAAAGCAGAATTATTATCGAATGAAAAAGAGACTGGCGAACATATAATGCTCGTAGACTTGGAACGGGAAGACTTTGAACGTGTTTGTGCACCTGGAACGGTGGAAACGGATGAATTCATGGTTGTGGAGAAATATTCACACGTTATGCACCTTGTGTCGAACGTTCGTGGAACGGCGGCAGAAGGTATTACGAATGCAGAAATTGTGAAAGGAGTGTTCCCGGGAGGTTCAATTACGGGTTCACCAAAACTCCGGACAATGGAAATTATTGAAGAACTTGAACCGACGCGAAGAGGGTTATATACAGGATCTATTGGTTGGTTTGGCTTTAATGGTGATTTCGAACTGAATATCGTTATTCGAACGGCCTATATCAAGGATGGTATTGCACATATTCAAGCTGGTGCTGGTCTTGTCGCTGATTCGGTACCGGAAGCGGAGTATATAGAATCATTGAATAAGGCAAAAGCACTTTGGCAAGCAAAGGCAATGGCTGAAAAGTAAGATTGGGGGATTCTCTATGTGGTGTTGGATGAATGGTGAATTCCTGCGTGCGGAAGAGTTAAAGATCTCCCCGTTCGATCATGGATTTCTATACGGCGCCGGATTTTTTGAAACCTTCAGGACTTACGGCGGTAATGTGCTCTTGTATGATAAACATATGGAAAGATTGCATGCAGCACTTACGGAGTACCGCATTACGATGCCTTACGATGAAACCGAAATTCTTGCGGCTGTGCGTAAACTGGATGACTTAAATGGTGGACAGGATGGCTATTTCCGGTTAAATGTTTCGGCGGGAGTTCATGACATCGGTCTTGCACCCTCTTCATACGCATCGCCGAATGTGATTTTATTCAGAAAAGAATTGGCTCCGGCTGTTCGTGGTACGGAAAAAAGGGCTGTTTGGCTTGAGACGACCCGTAATAAACCGGAAAGTACTGTGCGCCATAAATCGCATAATTTCCTTAATAACGTGCGGGGGCGGCTGGAGCTGCCTTCATTGAAAGAGTTGGAAGGCCTTTTCGTGACGGCGGAAAATTTTGTTGCGGAAGGCGTTACGTCAAATATATTTTGGGTGAAGAATGGCGTGCTGTTTACACCAGCCGTCGAAACGGGGATTCTTCCGGGGACGACACGTGCGTTTATTATTGAATGCGCTAGAGTTGCAGGGATTACTGTGAATGAAGGATTTTACGGTAAAGAACATGTGGAGGGCGCGGACGAGTTATTTGTCACGAATGCGGTGCAGGAACTTGTGCCGCTATCTATGGTTGAAGGATTTTCGCTACCAGGAGCAACGGGTGCTTATTATAAAAAGCTACATGAATTTTATATACAGGCAATAAATGAAATGGAAGAAGGTTGCTGTTGATGGAATTGGCTCGTGCACGTGATAGCTATCAGTTTAGTAATGCGGAAATGGATTTCAAGAAGGAAACAGTTATTATGGGTATTTTGAATGTGACGCCGGATTCATTTTCAGATGGCGGGAAATACGGTCGCATCGAAACAGCACTTAAGCACGCGGAAGAGATGCTTCGCGACGGGGCTAAGATTATCGATGTGGGCGGGGAATCAACTCGTCCAGGTCATGTACCAATCTCATTGGAAGAAGAGCTTGAACGAACAATTCCTGTTATCAGGGCCTTGACAAGAGAGTTTGGATGTACAGTGTCGATTGATACATATAAGGCGGGTGTCGCAGAAGAAGCGATTCTTGCGGGTGCACAGATTATAAACGATATATGGGGAGCGAAACGTGAACCGTATATCGCTGACGTTGCAGCAAAGCATGGCGTGCCGATTATATTGATGCATAATCGTAAAAAGGCGGAGTATGAGGGCGATTTTATGGATGAAGTAATCGCTGATTTGCAAGAAAGTGTCGGGATTGCAGTCGCAGCTGGTGTGGCGCATGATAATATCTGGCTCGACCCGGGCATCGGCTTCGCACGCAATGCTATTCAAAACATCTGGACGATGCAAGGACTTGATCGAATTTCACAAATGGGCTACCCGGTTCTTTTGGGTACTTCACGGAAGTCGTTAATCGGCAATGTGCTAGGATTGCCTGTCGAGGAACGGTTAGAAGGAACGGGCGCAACGGTTTGTTATGGGATTGAACACGGCTGCCACATTATGCGGGTTCATGACGTGAAGGAAATGGCACGAATGGCGAAAATGATGGATGTGCTGACGGGGAAAATGAATTTCGAACAATAGGAGGATGCACTATGGATTATATTCATCTGAATGAATTAGAGTTTTACGGGTATCACGGGGCGTTGCCTGAAGAAACGAAACTAGGCCAGCGTTTCCGTGTGACGGTGTCACTGGCGACGGATCTTTCGGAGGCGGGAAAAACGGATAATCTGGATAAAACGGTGAATTATGCGGAAGTATATAATGTATGTCAATCGATTGTAGAAGGAGAACCTGTAAAATTGATTGAAACGGTTGCGGAAAAAATTGCTACTGCTGTATTGGCTGAGTTTGCGGATAAAGTGACTGGTGTTCGTGTCGTACTCGTGAAACCGGATCCGCCGATTCCTGGTCATTATGCTTCGGTATCGGTTGATATTACGAGGGGGCACTTCCAGTGAGTGTAGCATACCTGTCGATTGGTTCGAATATTGGTGATCGATTGTATCATCTGACGGAGGCGGTACGGGCACTTCATTCGCACGACGGTATTATCGTTACATCGGTATCATCGATTTACGAAACGGCACCCGTTGGCTTTACGGATCAAGCGGACTTCCTCAACATGGTGGTATGTGTAGAAACAGCGTTAACAGCACAGGCCCTATTGGATGCGTGCCAAAAAATTGAACACGGACTCGGTCGGGTTCGTGATGTAAGATGGGGTCCGCGGACAGCCGACCTTGATATTTTGCTGTATAATAACGAAAATATTGAAACAGAAAACTTGATTGTGCCGCATCCAAGAATGTATGAGCGGGCCTTCGTTTTGATTCCACTTCTTGAAATTGCTCCATTAAAGGGTCGTGCGGTGATAGACGCGGGTGTAGTACTTTGGAGGAAGGTTAATGGAGTCGGTCATTTATTACAAGATGGCGAATGAAATGTCTCCAGCCATCTAGTTTGTAGAAACAGCTCATGACTTAACTAATCTAATGAACGGTTTTGCTGCTGAAATAATGGAACGCGAACAAGTAGCGTTTGGTGTAAGTGCTGTTTGAATCAGATGATCCAGGCCGCCGCGTATTGTGGGGGCTCTTTTTTTATGAAACAATCGAATAGTGCGGATAAGTAAAGCGTGTCCGGGCGGCACAAATTGTGTACAATAGATGCATGCTATCTAATGCAGCGGATAATGATGAAGGAGTGAAAGAAATGTCACACTTAGATGAAATGAACGACCAGCTTTTGGTGAGACGCCAGAAGATGCAGGATATACGGGAAAGTGGATTAGATCCATTCGGCTCGAGATTTGAACGTACACATCTATCAAATGAAATCCAAGAACAATTTGAAGAGATGTCAAAAGAAGATCTTGATGAAACGACTCATGAAGTAACAATTGCAGGTCGTATCATGACGAAACGTGGAAAAGGAAAAGCGGGATTTGCGAATCTGCAAGATCTTGGAGGCCAGGTCCAAATCTACGTAAGACAAGATGCGATTGGTGAGGATGCTTATAAGCTCTACAATAGTACAGACCTAGGCGATATTATCGGAATTACGGGTACGATCTTCAAGACGAAAGTTGGAGAACTTTCTATTAAAGCGACTGAATTCACGTTCCTTACAAAAGCGCTGCGCCCGCTACCTGAGAAATTCCATGGTCTAAAGGATATTGAACAACGTTACCGTCAGCGTTATTTAGATTTGATTGCAACAGAGGGTAGTAAAGAGACATTCATTCTAAGAAGCCGTATCATCCAGTCGATGCGTCGTTATTTAGATGGACAAGGTTTCCTTGAAGTTGAAACGCCGATGCTTCACGCAATTGCGGGGGGAGCTTCTGCACGTCCGTTTATCACACACCACAATGCACTCGATATGGAACTCTATATGCGTATTGCAATCGAACTCCATTTGAAACGCCTCATTGTAGGTGGACTTGAGAAGGTTTATGAAATTGGACGAGTATTCCGTAATGAAGGAACTTCGACGCGCCATAACCCTGAATTCACGATGATAGAACTATATGAAGCATATGCGGATTATAACGATATCATGGCATTGACGGAAAACATGGTCTCGCATATTGCACAAGAAGTGCTTGGTAAGACGGAAGTGCAGTACGGGGAAGATTTGATTAATTTAGCGCCAGGGTGGACTCGTCTGCATATGGTTGACGCAATCAAACAATATACGGGTGTCGACTTCTGGAAAGAAATGACGAAGGAAGAAGCCCATGCACTTGCTAAAGAACATGGAGTAGAAGTAAAAGCGACGATGGAAGTGGGGCATGTGCTGAATGAATTCTTCGAACAAAAAGTAGAAGAGCAACTTGTGCAGCCGACATTCATCTATGGGCACCCGGTTGAAATCTCGCCGCTTGCTAAGAAAAACCCGGAAGATGGTCGTTTTACAGATCGTTTCGAATTGTTCATTGTGCGTCGTGAACACGCGAATGCATTTACGGAGCTAAACGATCCAATCGATCAGCGTGAACGTTTCGAATCACAACTTGTTGAGAAAGAACAAGGGAATGACGAGGCGCATGATATGGACGATGACTTCATTGAAGCGCTTGAGTATGGGTTACCACCAACTGGGGGTCTTGGAATCGGAGTCGATCGACTTGTTATGTTGTTGACGAATGCGCAATCGATTCGTGACATCCTTCTATTCCCGCAGATGCGTCCGAAAGAATAAAGGAAGCAATCGCTGTACAATGCCCTTGAAAGCGCATTGTATAGCGGTTTTTGTTTTACTGGAGAAGAAATTAAAACTAATTTTGATATTAGTGTTGCATTTAAAAGAACCAGGTGTTATATTAGATAACGTTGCCAGTCCGACATAACGAAAACAGTCAAACAACGAAAAAAGAAATTGAAATTAGTTGTTGACACGGACGAAACAAAATGTTATGATATAAAAGTTGTCACCGAAACAACGACAACTACTAAAAACGAAGAACGCAAGTTAGTTCTTCCTACATGAACCTTGAAAACTGAACAGCAAAACATCAATGAAATACAGCGAGAGTGCTAACGCACTTGAGCAAAACGTTTCTAACTAAGCCAGCTTCGGTTGGTTGAAAAGAAACACACACAAGAATCTTCGGATTCGAGTCAGCAAGAAATGAGCTATTCATTTTCTTCTATTATGGAGAGTTTGATC
>NZ_JADPRX010000026.1:0-59888 GCF_017347125.1 Sporosarcina sp. E16_3 | reverse complement strand
GTAGCACCATCAGCACCAGTAGCCCCATCAGCGCCAGTAGCACCATCAGCACCAGTAGCACCATCAGCACCAGTAGCACCATCAGCCCCATCAGCGCCAGTAGCACCATCAGCACCAGTAGCACCATCAGCGCCAGTAGCACCATCAGCACCAGTAGCGCCGTTTATGCCGTTAGTTCCCGTTGCTCCAGTAGGACCAGTTGCGCCAGTAGCTCCAGTAGCTCCGGTAGCACCGTCAATGCAATCATCCCAATTTCCTCCTGGAGGCCCAGTTGTACATATTATTTTACGGAAATTGTTGTTAGTACAAGGAACAATACACTTCCTATTATCACAACAATTTTTTTCATAGTTATTAAAATTCATTTTTTCACCTCCTATCTTTAACATCCTATTCAAGTAATAGAAGGGGGGGACGGGCAATTAACTACGTGCATAAAATAATAGTTAAGTAAATGTGACATAAAGGGGAGGATTTCTATATTATTTATCCATTTTATTAGGGAAAGGGCTTTAATTTTAAACAAGCTCACCATCTTGGACACTGCTGCCTCCAACTAAATAGCCGCATCGACAAAGTGTCGATGCGGCTATTTAGTTGGAGGAGTGAAGCATTTGAAAGTAATTACAAAATGACTTTCAAATGTAGGCCACACCTATACTTATTCTGCTAGCAATGTGTATCGAATCTTAAATAGTATCCTGATTACTTCTAATGACTTCATCTAAATATTTTTTGTTTTTCACTATGTTGTCATTATTTGGTTTGTATTTCCGGGCTAATTCATTATGATGATAGGCTTTGTCATACTGTTTTAGTCGATCATAAAGAACACATAATTGAAGATTGGGTAGCCAGGTGGAAAATGAGGTGTTTTGCAAGCTTATCTGTCGATGATTTTCATAAAGGAGCGCTTGACTATACCAGTGGATAGCCTCGGGGTTTTTAAACTGTTCCATAAAGTAATAGCCGAGTCGGCAACATGCTTCGGGCCGAGGAACATCAAAGGCAAAGGTTCGTAGGGTAGAACTAAGTTCTTTATTCTTGTCATTTAATTTATGGTAGCAGTCTGCAAGTCTGAAGCATGCCCTAATATTGTCTTCAACCCAGCCCAGTTTGGAATCTAAGAACTCCTCGTAGTAAAGGACTGCTGTTTCAAAATCACTATGATCCATCAGTTCGTTGGCATAATAGAATGTATCGCGCGGGGAGAGCACTTTTCCGGAATCTAGCAACTTTTTATAAATCAGGATATTGCGTTCTGCATCATGACTTAAAGGGGAGTGGGTGACTGCCACATCACTATCGTATAGATTTCCTGACACCGAGAGATACTCGTGTACTGCCCCTATCCATTTAAAATCCTTTATTTTTTTAACTAGACGATATCTTCTCAAAAGAGAAGTTACATTTCCTTCATGATCGGAACTTAAGTGATAATTCATTGAAACAGCATCAATCGATGGTTGTAGAGATTGTTTCAGGATTTTGAACTTTTCCTGATCTTCCACTGAAAATACATCATCCGCATCAAGCCAGAGAACATAATCCATTGTTGCTTGTTGGAATGAAAAATTCCGTGCGGCCGAGAAATCGTCAACCCACTTGAAATCGAAAATTCGATTAGTATACCCTCCCACAATTTCTTTTGTCCGATCAGTAGATCCTGTGTCCACAATATTAATTTCATCCACTAATCCGCGGACAGAATCTAAACATCTCCCTATTACTTCCTCTTCATTTTTGACAATCATACACAAACTTATCGTTATCATTAGTTATCCCTCCTAGCTCTTCATCTATTTATATGCAGTCACCGAATTTTTGACGAACAAAGTGTCACCGAGTATTACGAATATATATATATTTTCTGAAGAAAATGTTCTTGAAGGATATCTAAACATGTCGGATATATCTCTTTGTTTAAAAGGTTTTCTAGTTACTTGTCAATTGTGAATTCACTAAGTAATTCGGAGTTATCCGTTAAGTTTACTAAGGCTTTAAAAAATGTTATCTTAGTGAAAGTTGATAAAAAATTATGCTTTTTATATTCGTGTAACCGGTTACATAGATGTTAAGAAAGGGGCATTAAATTCAGCAAAAAATAATGTATAGATTAGGAGAATAATTATATGGATTTTTCACCATGGGTTTTATTTACGGATATCGGTTTGATTTCATTGCTACTGCTTGTCGGGACGATTATTCGAGCGAAGGTTAAGTTCGTCCAGCAAATGTTTTTGCCGGCTAGTATTATTGCGGGGCTTCTGGCTTTACTGTTTGGGCCGAATGGTTTAGGGCTTTTGCCGTTTTCAGATCAAATTAAAGTCTATCCGGCAATCTTGATAGCAGTCATCTTTGGAACATTGCCGTTACTGTCACCACGGATTGACTGGAATGCGATTAAGACAAGAGTCGGAAGCATGTGGTCGTACTCTCAAATTGCTATGGTATTAATGTGGGGTGGAGGATTGTTATTCGCGCTCCTACTGATTAATCCATTTTGGGATGTACATGATGGTTTCGGTTTGTTACTTGCAGCTGGCTTCGTAGGAGGACACGGAACTGCGGCGGCTATTGGTGCGACGTTTGAGCAAAATGGCTGGGAAGAAGCGACTTCGTTAGCTATGACATCTGCCACTGTAGGGATTATGAGTGCCATTCTAATAGGGATTGTCTTCATTAAATGGGGTTCATCGAAGGGACATACGAAATTCCTCGCTTCGTTCAAAGATTTGCCGGACGAGCTTAGAACGGGATTAATCCCACCTGAATCGAGAACGAAGTCTGAAACGGATACGGTATCGTCAATTTCGATTGATCCATATGTTTTTCACCTATCTATCATTACGATTATCGCCATGGGCGGTTATTATTTAAGTCAATTAGGCGCGATGCTATTGCCAAGCGTTGTTATACCGGCATTTTCACTGGCATTTCTTGTTGGATTATTCGTGAAGAAGATATTGAATTCTACGAATACAGATAAATATGTCAGTAAGGATGTTGTGTCAAGAATTAGTGGAAGTGCGACGGATATTCTCGTTGCATTCGGAATTGGTTCAATCAGTATTGCAGTTGTACTTGATTACGCTGTTCCATTACTATTGCTGTTTGTGTTTGGTCTCGTGTATGCGTTCTTATTTTTCGCAGTCTTTTCGAAGAAGTTTTTCCCGGAATACTGGTTTGAAAAAGGGATATTCACATGGGGCTGGACAACAGGAACAGTCGCTATGGGTATGGCGCTTCTTAGAATCGTCGATCCAAAATCGGAAAGTAAGACGCTGGATGATTACAGCTTGGCCTATATACCAATTGCGCCGGTTGAAATTATGCTCGTGACATTTGCTCCGATGCTCGTATTAAGTTCACAAGGATTTGTTTTTGTTGCGATCACATTTGCATTCGCATTCGTTATTTATCTAATGGCGATTAAAAATAAATGGTTAAATAGAAAAGCATAATGAAACAGGGCCTCGCCGTCGAATGTGACAGCAGTGGGGCCCTGTTTTTTTTCGTGGAATGTAAGTGAAATGTTTGCGAAAAAGAACCTCATGACTTTAGCCGTGGTAGCGGTCAGTACTGTATGAATTTCGTAATGCAGTTATTCAATGGCTTAATTTGTTACTATGTCGCCCATGAAAAAAGTGGGGCTCATAAACTACTAAATTATTTCGGGATTATACCGATAATAAGATCTAATGGCACGTCTATTTATTTACTAATAGTAACCAGTGAAAAACTTGATCACACACTTGGTGCTACGTGTATAGTTGCGCTTTTGGATCGCTTTGTATTGAATGACTTCTAGCCACACTAGGCTCCCTCAGTAAATCTGTCAAGAATAGTTAGCCGAAAGCGGGCCGAAAATAGTACAGTGAAAATGAAGGTTATCAAGCCCTTCTCATCAGTATTATATGCAAATAAGTGGTTAATCAACAGATGTGATATAATGGTATTAGCTAAGCGTCATATGAATTTGATTGAAAATCATATATATAAGAGGTGTATTCGTGTTTGTTTCTTCATTAAGTAATCAGCAATCTTTCTCCATGCAAGTCCGTGATGCAAGCAGTACGTCGGATGATGCGTGGCGTAAGGTATTTGGCAAAGAGGCAGCTGCTGTAAATCCGTTGGCGGCAGTCAACCACGGTCGTAATGGCTTGATTCTCGAATCAATTCGAACGAATGATTGGTCTAATTATCATGATTTCCAAGCGAAACAACAACCTGCTTGGTACGATAAAGTAAATGGCGAATTTAAACAGAATAAGATGTATTATAGCAATCTGATTGATGTGCAAAACCGTTCTTTGAAAGAGGCAATTCAGTCTGGCGATGAAACAGAAATTGCGAAAGGCAAAGCACACTTGAATGAGTTAATTTCCGACTTCAAGAAAGCACCTGGTGAAGTGCCACATGTCATCGCATTCATTACAGACCCAGCACTTGCGGCAGAGCATGGTATTGGAAAACCATCAAATGATTGGTATAACTCACCTTATAATAATCCGCTTGTCGCATCACAAGGGAGATTTGAAGAACAGAATTGGTACGACAATCCGTATTTCATCGACAACCCTAAAGAACTGACATTTGCAATGGAATCGGTGAAGGAATTCAGACCCGAAATCGCTAAAATTGCAGCCCAAATCAATAAAGGCGCATATCAACGAAATGCCGCATCGACTTCATTCACAGCGAGGGCTACACAATCGATTGCGAAAGCGGAAATTGAAAAGACTGTAAAAGAAGTAGTGCAGAATCTAGTCAGTCCACCAACTGAACAAATGAGGCAAGCGCCATCGACAGAAACCGCACAACAGTCAGTAAAACCTGTTGTAAATGAAGCGATTGTCAAGCAAGCAGAGCAGATTATCCAGCAGTTCAGTGCATCGACGATTATTGAACAATTATTTAAACAAAAAGAGCAGTTGGAAATGAAAACAGCGCAGGACTTTTTACTCGATCAGTTAGCAAAGAATGCCGAACAGCAGAAATATCAAGAAGTGTGAGCCTTGCCGCTCACACTTTTTGTATGTTAGGATAACATATACATCAAATAAAGGAGGAGAACCTACTATGAAAAAATCATTATTGTTCGCAGCATTGTTAGGATCAGCTCTTTTACTTGGTGCTTGCGGGGATTCGGATAAGAAAGATGAACCGAAAACTGAAGAAGAGAAGAAAATTGAGGCAGTTGAAAATAACCTTAAAGAACAAGGAGCCGTCGATAAATCAGAAACGGTAAAATCAGAAGACGACTTGAAAGAAGAGTTCAGTAAAGAAGAGGGCGTTACCTCAGTTAGTATTATTGTGACAGAAGATAGCGGTGGCTTTGTTCTAACTGATTTTGATGTTGCAGAAGATATGAAAGAAGAAAAGGCGGGGGAACTTGCCGGAATGTTCGCTAAAAAATTAAAAGCAAAATATCCGGATTATCAAATCGATGTTCAAGCTCGTAAAAATGGAGAAGCATTTGCACAAAAGGCAATAGAATAACGAATCAGCCTCCTTGTAAATAGGAGGTTTTTCTATGCTGTTCTATGGTATTATAGATGGATGACTGCACAGACTAAGTATGTGAGAGGGAGGATATTTGTAAATGTTACACAAGAGAAAAATGAATGGTCCAATGAAAACTGGACTAATTATCGTCATTCTTTCGCTGTTTGGCTTTGGTATATTAAATGCCAGCGCGAATCCAATCAGTCCAAGTTTTACGGACGTACATAATGATTTTTGGGCTAAAGATGAAGTAACACAACTTGTCGATTTGAAAATTATTAACGGTTATCCGGACAAGCAGTTCAGGCCGAGTTTAGAGGTATCACGGGCGCAGGCGGCTAACTTAATAACGAACGCACTTGAGTTGCCGTTTTCATCCTACAAACCGATATTTAAAGATGTCAGCGCAAAGTCTTCCCATTTGAAAGGTGCAATGGCTACATATGAAGCCGGCATTTTCTTAGGGAAAGAAGACGGGACATTTGGCGTCGGTGACTCTTTGACGCGTGAACAGATGGCGACTGTCATCGTTCGGGCTTTCAAATTGCAGGATACAGGAGAAGAAATCACATTCAAGGATGATTCTAAAATCAGTGAATCTCATAAACTGGGCGTGAAAGTACTAGCGCAGCACGGCATCACTACGGGTAAAGAAGATGGTACATTCGATCCGAAAACAGCTGTAAACCGTGCGACATATGTCGTTTTCCTACATAGGGCGATGCTGCAAAATAAGCTAATTGAGAAATTGCCTGTAACCGTATTTACGGAGCCAAATACGTACGGTACATTTACTCCAGTCCGACATGAGCAACAATTTGTCGAAGTACCACTTTCAACTTCTAGCAAAACATATTTACGTTCAAATTATATCATGCAATTTGCGGGAGAAAAAACAGTCCAACATGCGCATGCTACAGATTTAATTTACACATACCGCATAAGTGGTTTTCCGTCCGTTACGGTGAAAATGACGAAAAGGGAACTGCCTAACGGGGATTACTTTTTATTCAACGAACTGAGGAATCCTCAGAACAAACCAATTACTATTGACGTCATCCAGACGGAAGAGGGATTATCGAAAGCAGTGCTTCATGAGTATAGCCGATTCCCGATTAAGAAAAGTGTCGATGAAACATTTGGCTTTGACTTAATGACATACCCGACTGGTATTTTCGAAAAAATACAAACAGACGGTAAAGTATCTCAGCGGATGATTGGGAAGTCATACCAGTCAACTGAACTAAACCAGAAATATCCTACAGGCGCGGAAAGCCATACGAGGGAATTACATCAGGAGAGTGAAGCTTTTAGCGGCGTTATGCTTGGAGAAACGCAACTTTCCGTATATAGATTACAGTCAAGAGGCTTCGATGTCGTCGACCAATGGCTTTTGGCTTCTAAAGAACGATTGTTTGAAGACCGAAAGCAAATGGACACTTGGATGCTTGAATCTGCAGTTAATTATAAAAAACGAAATAAATGGTACACAGCCGAGGGCCCATACAATAAGATGGCGGTAACGGTTGAACCAATGCCGAAGTCGGGCAGAGGGTATGGTCGCAATCTTCTTCTTGTGAAAGAAGACCGGGTTATGGCTCTTTATGCCGAAACTGGCGTACGGTATTATGAAAACCTTCTCTATAATTCATTTGCCAATTTGGATGTATTCAGAGGGAAATCGACGTACTGGGAAACCGAAGTAACAAGCACATATCTGAAAAGCTTGTACGGTATAACGGCTCCGTTCGTTGATACCAGGTTCAACGAACAAATTGCGTTATTTATGTATAATGGAGGCAAGGCGTTTGAACATACGGACTACAACGTCGGCCTGAAAAACTATGCCAATCTGCTTGTATCGCAAAAGGAGAAAGGGAATATCATCAAAGTAGACAACGAGTCCTACTATATTTCCGACTACTTCCCTGCGGCGCAAAAAGTGAAAACACATACGTCCATGAACCATGCTCTTGGCGGAATGAACGTTCTTTTATTGGCATATCAAGAGTTAAAGAATCCTGAATACTTAGCTACAGCAACGAGTATCCAAACAGCGATCGAAAAGGAAAAGAATAAGTGGATCCGTCCTGACGGTGACATTTGGTATAAAATTTCGCCTGAACGTGAATTTTCCGGGCGTGATTATGTGCATTTAACGTTGGAAGATTTGATCAATTCTTATGAAATGTGGTCGGCGGTCGATGAATCGAAGTTGCCTGTTTTTGAAGAAATGATTCGTTCCAAAGCGGGTTATTTGGACAAGAATGGCTTAGGGTATACGACGAAAATTAAAAAAGGCCTTGAGCGTATCAACATGTTGGATCTACTCCCGGCGGGCAGTGAACATACGGATGCTCTATGAGGTAAAGTGAATGAAATGTGAAATCCTCTGCACTGGAATTATTCAGTGCAGGGGATTTTTTTGATGGGGTTAAAGGGGGAATAGCCCTTACAGTTTTATCATTAGCCCTTACAGTTAGGCGACTTGCCATTAGAGTTCCGCCATGCCCTTACAGTTTTATCGTTAGCCCTTACAGTTCAGAGAGAAGCCCTCACAGTTAGGTGACTAGCCATTAGAGTTCCGCAAACTTCCCCGACAAACCTGATATTAACCATTAAACGCCCAATTTCATCAACAAAAAAGTCCTGCCCCCTCAAACCTGAGTGGGCAGGACTAATCATTTTTTACTCCATTATACGCTCGATAAGGTCTGAACGAATCCAGCCGTAGTCTGAAGGGGGATTGCTATCAGCAATTACCTTATACCATTTAAAACCGTCGCTACCGACTGTTTCGTCGACAATAACAACTGGATAGCCGAATGCGGCATTGGTGCCCGGGTCTTTTGGTTTGTAAGAGAATAGTTTAGCACTTAGTGCATCAGGGCTTGTCCGTACATTGACACCTACAGGACCGTCGTAAATGATGCGTCCTAGATCCGCTTGTTTGTAATCCTTCTTGCCAAGGAATGTATCGATTCGCCACATATGTCCGGCGATTTTACTCCCCCAGTTTGGATCTGAAGCGTACCTTACGTTGAACCCGACAGTTTTATTACCTGGAACTGCTCCGTATGAATATCCGCCTAGTGGGTTCGCATAATTTTTGTTCATGTATTCGTTAATAAATGCATTGATACTATTTTCAGGGCGTTCGTACATTGCACCTTTATCAGGACTTGAATCAAATACTTGAATGCCGAAAATGTTATTTTTCGTTAGTGCATTTTCGCTTATCCCGTAATCACTTTCGTGGATGGCTGTCGCAAGAATGAACAGTGCGTTGATTCGATGTGTTTCTTCAATTGCTTTTAGATAGTTACCAAGACCAATCAACTTCGATTTAGTTGGAGCATCTTTGTAACGGGCAGCCCCCATACGCTGACGATCTTTCAAAATCTCAGTGATAAAGTAATCTAGTTCCGCACCACTATATGAAGATGGTTGGCGCACGGATTGGAACTGGAAGTAAGGGTAGTGCGTAATCGTAGTAGTCGAATTCATTTCTTTAAAATGGACACCATCGAGACTAGTATAGCTTTTTCCAATTCCCATTGACGGGGAAGCAGTTCCGATTGAGTATTCAGGGAGCACTTTTTTCGAGATATTATCGTAGGTGTAATGATACAATACACCGTCTTGTCCTACTTTATAGTAGTCAGATGCCGTGACAAGTTCAGTCGGAACAAGATCAACTTCGGTGTGTTTCGCGTAGAAAGTCAATCCGCCCAGTTCAAGAATAACGTGTTCAGAGCTACTACCTATATAGTTGATTTCACGGCCTTGTTGAATATAGGTCACTATGTTGCGAAAAGAAGAATCTTTATATAGGGTAGTGGTTTTATTCGAATTATTCGAACCGAAAGCTTTACCCGCTTTTATTTTTATTACTTTACTATCCTTGATAATCGCTTGAACGGATGAAGATGCATTGTAAGCAACCAATGCATCTTCATATGTTTTATACAGCGCAGTTGTCGGACGAAGTTGTCCGCCTGAAATTGTACTTACTTTGTATACTTCAGGATCAACATTAGGAATTTCCACAGGGGGAATTCCAGGAATACTTGGCTCGCTAGGTTCCGTAGGTTCAGTTGGTTTCAACACTTCTGCTGCAGCGAACAATCTGAATAGGAATGCCGAAGCGTGTGCAATCGTTGCATTATCTTTTGGGTTGAAATAAACACCATCTTTCCGGTGATCCCCTCGAATAATGTTTAAATTAACAGCAGCCGAGACTGCGTCTATAAAGTTTGCAGAAATCTTTTTTGAGTCTTTGAAGCTTAAATTCGTTGTCTGTACAGGAAGATTCATATAACGCATCGCTTTATACATCATCCCTGCCATCTGTTGACGTGTAATCTTGTCGCTAGCTTTGAATGTGCCATCCGGATAACCCGAAAGAATACCTGCGCCAGCCGCGTTTTGGATTTCAATTGTAAGACCGGTGTTTGACTTCAAGTCTTTGAATCTGTATTTCGTGGAAACGGGTAAATCGAGAGCACGTGCGATGTACGAAGCAAATTCGCCTCTCGTAACGGCCCTATTGGGATTGTAATTCCCTTTTGCGTCTGCCCGAATGACGTCTTTCGCGATCCAGTAATTCAAGTCGCTTTCCATCTGATGACCGTTAATGTCACTCGCTTGTGCTTGTATCTGGAAGAAAGGGGAGAACATGAGCAGTGTGAGTAAAGTGAAAGTAATTAATTTTTTCACGTAAAAACCTCCTTCTATAATCTCCTTAATACTAGCAGATTTTTACCAGAATAATAAGGTCCAACTTGCATAAGAAGGATTTGTAATAAATATGAAACTAAAGAACAAGCCACAACGTCCTATAAGATGCTATAATTACGGAGGACTTTGTTCATTATTATGAGACGATCTAGTCGTAGAAAGGGAAAAAATTTCATGACAACTATAAAAGAGAATTTAAAAGATAAAGAAACAGTGTATTTCATTGCTGCATTGGCAGTCATCGGCGTAGGATTGATGCTTCCATCTTCTATTGCACTTGTTCTAACTTCCCTGTTCTTTGCGTTATTCGCATTTTTAAGGCCGCAGCAAAGCCTACTTTTCCTCGTAGTCTATGTCAGTATTCGTCCATTTCTTGTAGAAGTGAATCCGGGACTTAAGCTAATTGGGGATCTCATCACGTTCATCGCATTTGCAAAAGTAATCATTGCGGGAAGAAAAGATTGGAAGTCTTTGTTTACGTTCAAATGGTTTGAATGGGCATTTTTTGCATTCCTATTGTTCGGGGCTGCAAGTGGATTGGTTCAAGGTGTTTTACCTTCCGCGGTCATTTTCCAACTACGGACATTTATTATTATGTATTTGCTTTACTACACTGTTTCAAGAATGCTGTTACCGCAAGGATGGTTCCAACGGCTTGCATGGGTAACCGTTTGGACAAGCCTAATTGTTTCAGTCCACGGCATTATTGAAAAACTATCCATGAGGCAGTTCCTTTTGCCAGATGTATGGAAATATAAAACGTTATCGGCAACGAACTTTGTAAGAATCTATGGATTGCCAGGAAATCCAAATTCACTGGCGTTATTGCTACTGTTCGGAATTATTGCCGTCTTGTTCCTTCAATCAATCTATAAAACCGAGAAATATAAATGGTTCCTAACCATTAACCTTGTCTTGTTCCTTGGTGTATTTATCCTCACCTATTCAAGAGGGACTTGGATATCAGCATTTATTCTTGGTGCGATTTTCATTGTACTATCGAAAAACTGGCATATAATGAAACGACTTATTCTTGCAGTCATAGCCTCGATCTTACTGATTTATTACCCTGTTAATCTCGGCGTACAGTACTTCAAAGAGCTTGGTCTTAATGAACCAGACACTGGACCAGGAAGCATTGCTGAACGTTTCGGTGAGACGTTAGATCCAAAAAACTTGGCGCTTATGACTGAAAGTGGTCGTTTCTTCTATATTAATAAAGGGTTTGAAGTATTCAAAGACAATCCGGTTGCAGGGGCTGGATTCGGTTCATTCGGCGGATCTGCAACATTGTCATATGGATCGCCAATCTACAAGTTTTACGGAATCCGTTCAGACATCTACGGCGGCAAGTATTTCTACTCGGATAATCAGTACATTCAAGTAATTGCTGAAACGGGTGTTGTAGGCGTTGGCTTATTTGCAGCGTTTCTTCTAGCTATGTTTGCGATGTTCTGGAAAGAACGAAAAACAGTGTTTGGTAAATTCATGATTGCCTTCTGGTTCGCGACAGGATTCTCCGGATTCTACTATAATATTTGGGAACTTAAATTTTATACGATGTTCTATTTTATCATCTTTGGTGTATTTGCATCTTATACGAGTCAATATAAGAAGTTTAAGATTAAAGACTTATAACAGCGCACGTCTGTTAAGTAGATATTTACTTGTATGGAAACTAGGGAAAAGAGCTTGAAAACCTTCATTTTCACTAGTACATTTTCGGCCCGCTTACGGCTAACTATTCATGACAGATTTACCGGGGCCCCCAGTGTGGCTAGCAATGACTTAGTCATAGCTAGCCACACTTTTTTCGGTAATCCTGTTACGAATAGTCGCCTGCCGCGTACCTACAATGTTTTAGTGAATAATGCGGTTGCTTCGGAAGAAAAGAATAGATGATTTTTTATGAAGCGTGTAAGTGCCCGAAGATGCAATTTCGGGCACTTTTGCACGTTTTATAATGTGTTCCTTTCTTATTTTTAGCGAAGAGTATGTATTAAATCATGTGATACCTACTAGAAAGTGACACTTCTTTACTATATAAAAAGAGAAAACCCTAAAGAAAGCATCAGCCGCCAAAATTGCATCTTTGGCGGCTTTTATCCAGTTGAGAAGACAGCTATTCTTTCGTCACAAAAGGCTTTAGCACTTCGTGTATCTGTGTTGTTGGAGTGCGACGGATGAAGGACCGCCATACGATTACCGAAAAAAAGTGTGTAGGGATGCGACTATGTCGCATCCCTACACATAAAGACATCTCGGTAATTTTATAGAAGTCATTCAATCCAGAGCGATGCAAATATACTATACACGTAGCGTCTCCGATTTTCTTAGTGTCTAGCTCCAGGCGCCAGCCGCTTGGGTCATAAGTCAGCCCGGCTGCGTGGCAAAGAACGCCACTTCGCCGGTCCGTCTTATGCCTGTCGCGTCTACACGGCGCCTTCCGCTTGGGCCTACAGGATGTAGGTCATGCAGCCATTGCCACAGGACGTGGCGAACTTAGGCTGCATTCCTTGTAATTTCCTTCTTATGGATTATGGTAATATAGCGAATCCTTTGGTAAGCTGTATATTCATAGGAAGGGAGAGTGTCGTTTTATCACTAGTAAAGTAGCTTCAATTAAACGTTTCAGTAAACAATTTGCAATAACAGCGGTAGCAGCCACGCTTCTTTGGACTGTACCAGCAAGTGCCTCGGCCAATCAGAATGCGGTGAAGAGTTATCCGGTATCATCGGGTGTAACTTATTCTCAATATACGCAATCGGCAACAAAATACATAAATCATCTATCTGTCAATTTAGGAGATCCATATACGAAATTACAAGTTGGTCTTCCTGCACCGCTTGCAAAAACGCAAGCGACGACAGTACTTGCAAATCGAGATTCAAAAGATGGTAATCGTGTCGTTGGGGCAATTAATGCTTCATTTTTCGACATGAATAACGGCTTGCCGATGTATTTAATTTCCCAAGGGAACGATATTGTTAATGGTGGAGTCATCTCTAATTCGACAAGCAATTATGTAAGCCAACCGATTGCATTTGGCGTGACGAAAGATGGACTTGCTGAAATCGATCAGTTTAACTTTGGAGTTCGTATCGATTACAAAGGAACGAATCATCTATTGACGGGGATAAATCGTCAACGACAAGATGATGAAACAATCATTTTTACACCACAGAATATTGATAAATACACAAATTCTAATCAGTTTGGAATTGAGATAGTCGTAGATACAGGACAGCCAATCACCACTACTCAATACGGCCAAAAACTGACGGGGAAAGTTGTGCAAGTACGCGGTTATGGATCGAAAGAGAAAATAGAAATCCCTAAAACCGGTTTCGTTCTCTCAGTCCATGGTGCAAAAGGTCTTGAGAAATTCAAAAATATGCAAGTGGGCGAAGATGTATCCCTTGCACTCTCTATCGATGATAAATGGATGGACTCCGAGTTCATGCTAGCAAGCGGTCCGATGCTTTTGAAAGATGGCAAGCCAAACATTACAATGAATACATCTAATTGGCGGGCCAGTACTTTGACGGCGCGTACAGCAATTGCGATTAGTAAAGACAAAAAACAAGTGCATCTTGTAACAGTCGACAATCTTAAGGGCTATAGCAATGGGATGTCGCTTACACAATTCGCAAATTATTTAGCAGCACAAGGCTATGATCGGGCACTCAATTTTGATGGTGGTGGTTCAACCGCGATGGGCGTACGAAATCATGGCAGCAATACGGTCGTGTTGGCAAACCGAACGACAAATTCTGCGGAACGTAAAGTATCTGCAATTATGGAAGCAATTAGTACAGCACCTGTAAGCGATCCTGCACAACTTAGCGTCTCGCGCAATCAAGTTGGCACGATGCTTGTAGGCGCAACAACATCTCTGACAGTGAATTACTTACTGGATGCCTATTATAATCCATTAAAAGTGGACAACAGTCAGATTCAAGTAACAGCAGAAAAAGGTAGCGTTGCTGGTTCAGGACTTACGTTCAGTGCCGTGAAAGCTGGGGAAGACCGGGTTTCCGTACAATATGGAAATGCGTCGCAATCATTCCCTGTAACAGTCGTCGATGCACCGGCTAAGTTAACAATTGTACCTTCTACAACAAAAGTGAAACCAGGTGCGAGCGTGACTTACAAAGCAAATGCAACGGATGCACTAGGAAAGCCAATCATTTATTCTCCGGAACAAGTGAAGTGGAGCGTCACGGGTGATATCGGAACGATTTCATCATCTGGGGCCTTCAAAGCTGTTAATAAAGCAGGCAAGGGATCAGTAAACGTAACACTCGGATCGAAAACAACAAGCATTCCTATCGTTTTGTCCGATGATACACCTGCGTTTTCTGATATACCTTCTACTTACGCGTACTATACAGAAATAAGTTACCTGAAAGACCTTGGCTATATTCAAGGAGACTTGGATGGTAAATTCAACCCTGGAAATACATTGTCTCGTGAACATGCAGCGGTCATTTTAAGCCGGGTGTTCAACTTGGATACTTCTATTGCTAGTACACAACAGTTTAAAGACGTACCTAAGTCATACCGTTATTACAATGAAATCAATGCCATTGCAAGCGCGAATCTAGTAGGCGGTAAGGGTGACGGAACATTCGACCCTGCTGGCCAGTTGACACGTGCCCAAATGGCAGCGATCCTAGTAAAAGCGTACAAACTAGAGGGTGAGTCGTCTAAGAAATTCAAAGACGTTCCTACAAGCCACTGGGCTTATAAACAAGTTCATATTTTAGCAGAAAGCGGCATTACAACAGGGAATGAAAAAGGCAATTTCGAGCCGAATAAACCTGTTAACCGCGCGCAATTCAGCGCATTCTTATACCGCAGTATTAATAAATAAGAAAAGCGAGAGCGCCTGTTCAGCTCCGGAAAGCGCTGGAGGGCCTTAAGAGAAAGGCGCCCTTTGCCTTTAACTTAAGGACTGAAGCGACTCGAGGGGCTAGGCGCTCGAGCTAGACAGTAAGAAAAGCGCAAGATACTAGACACCCTATGTACAGGTGCTTTTGGACCGCTTTGGACTGAACGACTACTATACAATTATCGGAATTTCTTGCTGCGTAGGATGCGACAAAGTCGCACCCTACGCAGCTTTGTCGTTAATCGTATGGTGGTCGTTCGTCCGTCGCTCCCCAAAAATACAGCTACACTTAATGCTAAAGCTTTTGGGAATGAGCGAATAACCACTTACCTATTCATAAAGGAGCAGCCAAAGATGCAATTTTGGCTGCTTACTCATTCTTTATGGTTTTTGCTTTTTTTATTTTAAGGAAGTATTAATTTCTACAGGATATCACATGATGCCAAGCGTGCCCTTGGTTAAAAGTAAGTAAGGAACGCATTGTAGAAAGTGCAAGCGTGCCCGAAATTGTATCTTCGGGCACTAATAACTACTGTGGAAAGTCATCTATTCTTATTTCCCAAGCAAGTGCATTTTTCACTTGAACGTTGTAGGTACGCGACAGGCAACTAATCGCAACAGGATAACCGAAAAGAGTGTGGCAAGAAGTGACGAAGTCACTTCTTGCCACACTTGTCCCTCGGTAAAACTGTAGTGATTATTTTAGCCGAAAGCGAGCCGGAAATGTACTAGGGAAAATGTACAATTTTATGCTTTTCTTACATGTTCTTTATGTAAGAAGGCGGTTAATAAACAGACGTGTTCTATTTTCATGGAGTAGCATAGCTATGTTATAATAAAATCATCATGTAGTAGAGGAAGTCGGCTAATGAAAATAGGTATTGTAGGCAATTATGGCAACGATAATAACGGGGACGAAGCTATTTTACTCAGCATTATTAAACAAGTGACGTCAACGTTCAAGATAGGCAGTACTGATTTAACTGTATTTAGTAATAATCCTAAACAAACAGCAGAACGGTATGGCGTAACTAGTTTTCCACTGTATTATAAAAATGGAAATGCAGTAAAGACATTTTTTAAAACATACCAAAATAATAAGCGAATCGTTAAGACGTTTGATTTGCTGATTATAGGCGGCGGCGGAATCTTAATGGATTTATATAAAAGGGAAGCGCCGTTGTTTGGGTCATATGCAATGATGGCTAAAAACTCGAAGACGCCTTATGTTGTTTACGGATGCGGCGCAGGTCCGTTAAGCAGCAGTTTAGGAAAATGGTTTATCCGTTATATGGCTAAACATGCGGACAGTATTTCGGTACGCGATCCCGAATCTGTTGAACTATTGAAGTCAATCGGTGTAAAAGAACAAGTTCTGACTATCGGCGATCCAGCGTTTTCCTTGCGTCAACCTGGCCTGGAGAAATCAGCCACGCCAACAAAAATCGGTATTACGGCTGTCCCCTATTATAATGCAGGTTATTGGCCAGAAGGGAATCCTGCTATCTATAACGATTATGTAGAAGGCATGGCGAAAAACCTGGACAATCTAGCTGCGAAACACGATGTTGAACTGACATTTTTCGCGACAAAATTCCCGCAAGATGCAGATGTTACAAAAGACATCCAACAAAAAATGACACATAAAGACAAGACGACAATCATCGATGATAATCTTCTGCCAACTATGATTCTCGATGTGACAGCACAACAAGATATCATTATCGGTACGAGGCTCCATTCCTTGATTTTGGCGACATGTACTGAAACCCCCGTCATGGCAATTTCTTATCATCATAAAGTGAATGATTTCATGAAACTCGCCGACTTAGAAAAGTATGCATTTCCAATCGGGGACATCAACAAGCAACACACACTGTTCCTGGATGCATTTAATGAAATGAATGGAAATTGGCAAGGAACATTAGAAGACACAAAAAAACTTTCAATCAAATTGTACGATGAATCGATGAATGGAACAAAGCAGTTTGTAGCAGCAATAAAGAAAAAGTGAAAACAATAAAACAGCCGCAAAAGTGAACGCTACTTTTGTGGCTGTTTTCTATTTTGTGTTGTAGAGCGATCATATAACCTCGCACACCGAGCATATCCGCTGTCCGAGCGATCATTTAACCCTGCACACCGAGCATATCCGCTGTCCGAGCGATCATATAACCTCGCACACCAAGCATATCCGCTGTCCAAGCGATCACATACCTGAGCATATCCACTTGACCAGCTTCAATTCTAATCTCAAAACCCAAGCGCCTTCCTAACATCAGCCATATACGTCTGGCCAACAGGCAACTCTGTACCATCTCTTAATGTTAGAACTAGATTAGAAGTAATGTCTCTGGAAATGCGATGGATAAATGGAATATTAACAATGTAAGAGCGATGGATACGCAGAAACGTCTTTGGTAGTCGTAATTGCAATTCTTTTAGCGTATAGCTGGTACAAAATTGTTCACTTGCAACATAAAACCAAGTTTTCTTTTGCAAGCTCTCTATATAAGCAATCTCTTCAATTGCGACTGGGCTCCATTCATCCTCTTGTTTTCCAGTGAGGAAGCGAAACGGTTCATGTCGCAGTACATGATAATTCGGCGGCAAGATAACGATAAGCGCACCAGCTTCGCCTTGGAGGTCGATCGGATAACCAATTCCATAATAGGGGATTCCGAACAATGAGTTATCCATGATTTTATCAACCTTGAGTCGATGGTTAATGACTTTATCCGCAATGCTACCAGGCATGACAGGCTGCCCTTCTTTTAAGCGGATATCATGAATACCTTCCACGTAATAGATGTAGGTATCACCCACCGCAATTGCAATAGCAGCATCTTTCGGTACCCAATCTTCCAATATAGAAGCATATTGCTGTAACACTTCTCTCTCAATCTCCATATTCACCATCCTCACATCTGTATCCCCCTTTTTATCTATGAAACTCTACTGGCAAACTATTTCGTCATCTACAAACCGCTTTCATCCTAAAATAACAACCTTTTGTCGGAAAGTACAGACAGCTTTGCGTCTCCTGTTATATATTACTGTATAACAACTCCGGCTGTTATGAAACAGTACAAAAGAATTAATTTCACAACTAGCTGAACATAAAAAAACTGGAAGGTGTGACTGTAGATATGACTAGACAAGAGCAGATTGAACAATTGGAGAAAAGCTGGGCGGAGGATAGCAGATGGAAAGGAATTGAACGTCCTTACACTGCTGAAGATGTTGTGAAACTTCGTGGATCCGTTTTGATTGAACAAACACTGGCAACAAAAGGTGCGACTCGCTTATGGAGTTCATTGCATGAAGAGGATTTCATCAATGCCCTTGGCGCTCTAACAGGCAATCAGGCAGTTCAACAAGTAAAAGCTGGACTTCAAGCAATCTATCTTAGTGGGTGGCAAGTGGCGGCGGATGCAAATCTTTCGGGCCAAATGTATCCTGACCAAAGTTTGTATCCAGCAAATAGTGTTCCTTCTGTCGTCAAACGTATCAACCAAGCACTTCAACGGGCTGACCAAATCGATCACGCTGAAGGACGAACAGATGGTTTCGACTGGTTCGCACCCATTATTGCAGACGCTGAAGCAGGTTTCGGTGGACCCCTTAACGTATTCGAATTAATGAAAGGCATGATAGAGGCTGGAGCAGCAGGCGTTCACCTTGAAGATCAACTTGCATCCGAAAAGAAATGTGGACACTTGGGCGGTAAAGTATTGTTGCCGACACAAAATGCGATCCGTAACTTAGTGGCAGCAAGACTTGCGGCTGACGTTTTAGGCGTACCGACTGTTCTTATCTCACGTACAGATGCAGATGCAGCAGATATGGTCACAAGCGATATTGATCCGGTAGACGCTGAATTCCTTACGGGGGAGCGCACACCTGAAGGATTCTACCGTACAAAACCTGGTATCGACCAAGCGATTGCACGTGGATTGGCTTATGCACCTTATGCAGACCTTGTCTGGTGTGAAACATCGCATCCATCTCTTGAAGAGGCACAACAGTTTGCAGATGCAATCCATGCGGAATTCCCTGGGAAAATGCTTGCTTACAACTGCTCGCCTTCATTCAACTGGGAAGCAAACTTGGACAAAGCGACAATCGCGAAGTATCAAGTGGAACTCGGTAAAATGGGTTACAAATTCCAGTTCGTTACACTTGCAGGCTTCCATTCATTGAACCACAGCATGTTTAATCTTGCGCATGACTACAAAGACAATGGCATGGCAGCTTATTCAAAACTGCAACAGGCTGAATTTGCTAATGAAGACAAAGGGTACACAGCGACTAAACACCAACGTGAAGTTGGAACAGGTTACTTCGACGAAGTGTCACAAATCATTTCTGGCGGTACATCTTCTACAACAGCGATGAAAGGCTCAACAGAAACTGCACAATTTGTTTGATCTTTCGGTGCCAGTAACAATCGGAAAGGATGATTCATCTGACTATAAAACAAGAAACATCTTATACTATAGAAGTTTTAGGCAGGTTAACTGCTGAAAGTGAAGAGATTTTAACACCGGAAGCACTGGCATTTCTACAATCCCTTCATGTTAAATTCGACGAGAGACGGAGAGACCTTTTAGCTAGCCGTCAACAGCGTCAAAACGCTATCGACAGTGGACTAAAACTAGATTTCTTAGCCGAAACAAAACACATTCGGGATGGGGATTGGACAATTGCCCCCCTCCCGCATGACCTGCAGGATAGACGGGTAGAAATTACAGGTCCAGTCGGCCGGAAGATGGTCATCAATGCATTGAATTCAGGCGCAAAAACATTCATGGCTTGTTTTGAAGATGCGACATCACCCACATGGGCCAACATGTTGGAAGGTCAGCTTAATATGAAAGATGCCGTGCGGCGAACGATTGAGTTTGAACAGCATTCCAATGGCAAAACATACAAATTGAATGATGACACCGCGGTATTAATGATTCGACCGCGGGGGTTGCATCTGTTAGAAAAGAACGTCGTGTTTGATGGAGAGCCGATTGCGGGAAGTTTCTTTGACTTCGGACTTTATTTCTTCCATAACGCCCAGGAATTAATCACACGCGGATCTGGACCTTACTTTTATCTACCAAAGCTTGAAAGTCATCTGGAAGCAAGGTTGTGGAATGATGTATTTATCTTTGCGCAGCAGCAACTTGGCATTCCGAACGGGACCATTCGGGCGACGGTGTTAATTGAAACGATTGCGGCAGCATTTGAAATGGACGAAATTCTATATGAACTTCGGGACCATTCAGCAGGCCTTAATTGTGGCCGTTGGGATTATATATTTAGTTATATTAAACGGCTACGCAATCAACCAAACGTTATTTTGCCAGATCGTGGGCAAGTAACAATGACGTCGCCATTCATGCGGGCTTATACATTGCTTTGTATTCAAACTTGTCATAAGCGCAATGCTCCAGCAGTCGGTGGGATGGCCGCGCAAATCCCGATTAAAAATGACCCGCAAGCAAACGCGGCGGCATTTGGCAAAGTGAGTGAAGATAAACGCCGTGAAGCGACAGACGGTCATGACGGAACATGGGTAGCGCATCCAGGACTCGTCGAAGTTGCGATGGAGCAGTTCAACGAGCATATGCCGACACCGAATCAGATTGATCGGAAGCGGGAAGACGTGAAAGTCATCGCTTCAGACTTGCTCGAAGTCCCTGAAGGAACGATTACGGAACAAGGGGTGCGAATGAATTGCAGTGTAGGCGTCCAGTATATTGCTTCCTGGTTTAGAGGAAACGGCGCCGCACCTATCAATAATTTGATGGAAGATGCGGCGACAGCTGAAATTTCAAGATCACAAGTATGGCAATGGATCCGTCATCCACAAGGTAAACTAAGCGATGGGCTGGATATTACTGGGGAACTGGTTACAAAAGTATTGCAAGAGGAATTGGAATTAATCAAACAGACTGTTGGTGACACTGCATTCCGTTCAGGCCGATATACTGAAGCAGCCGAGCTGTTTTCATCCTTGATTGTGCAAGATGACTTCGTTGAGTTTTTGACACTGCCGGGTTATGAATTATTAAACTGAACTACAAATGGAGGTCAAACAATATGAGAGTGGAGGAGATTTATATGCAAACAAACAACAATAGGAAAGAAATGCCCAGAAAGATTTGTCGTGAATGTGGTTGTGAAATTATAGAGCAAGTTGAATCCCCATTGTTCGAGTGCGAGCGGTGTATGGGTTCGAACGAAGAGTGACATAGTAACGGCTCTATTCCTACAAGTGGAATAAAGCCGTTTTTATTTGCTTTGATTAACTATAAGAGGATTTTAGCGACATGTATGGAAGTAGTACTAGAGCTAGAAAGTATATTTTGAAAATAGCTAGGGGGAAATAGAATGCGAAACGAAGAAATGTTACTGATACCTGGACCGACGCCTGTTGTAGATTCCATTTATGATGCGCTGGCGAGTGAAACGAGAGGACATACTGATCCACGGTTTGTTGCGATTTACAAAAATGCTATTGAGCAGACGCGTGAAATGTTGCAAACAGACGGAGAAGTGTTTGTCGTTGCCGGATCGGGAACGATTGCAATGGAAATGGCGCTTGTTAACACGGTCGCAGCTGGTGAAAAGATATTAGTCGTCAGCCAAGGTTATTTCGGGGACAGGTTCATTAAATTAGGACAAGCTTTTGGCATAGAAGTGGATGTACTTCAATCGGCATGGGGTAAGCAAGTTACGCCTGCTGAAGTGGAAGCGAAACTTGCTGATGGGCATTATAAAGCAGTGACAATAACGCATGCCGATACTTCGACTGGCGTTGCAGCTGATCTTGATGCACTTGTACCAATCGTGAAAAAGCATGGTGCACTTGTCATTTTAGACGGTGTCTGTGCAACGGCTGCGATGGAAGAAGATATGAGTAAAACATATGGCCATCCGGATTATAAAATTGATGTCATTTTGACAGGCTCGCAAAAAGCAATTGGTGTTCCGCCGGGATTGGCTATTATTGCCTTCAATCAAACAGCATTAGCCGCAAGAAAGCAGTTGGAACGCGTTTCGGCTTATTATTGCGATATCTACAATTGGATTCCTGTCATGAACGATCCTTCAAAGTATTTTGCAACACCGCCTGTGAACTTGATTTATGCCTATGATGAAGGAATGAGACTCGTTCACGCGGAAGGCTTGTCGACAAGAATTGTTCGCCATACGGCATTCGGCAAAGCAGTACGAGCCGCGCTGTCCGAATATGGCATGATAGCAATTGCTGATGAAGACGTTGCAGCATCAACATTGAGCTGCATTCTTTATCCAGAGGGAGTTAACGACGCGGAATTCCGCGCAGCACTTGGTAAAAAAGGTGTGATTGTCGCAGGCTCACTTGCTCATTTAGCAGGCAAAGCGTTCCGCATTGGGCATATGGGGAATACAACGGAGGCAATGCTGGAAAAAGCGGTAGAATTAATTGGTGACACGTTGAATGAATTGGGACATCCAGTTAATTCGGCAAAGGCGGTTGAACGGTTTAAACAAGAAGTACAAGTGGTTGTTTAAGTAAGGAAATAATGGGGCTATCCTTTAATGGGTAGCCCTTTTTTGGTAGGAAAAAGGGGTGAGCGATTATCTAACCTCGCCAACCAATCATATAACCCCGCGACCCGATCATATAACCGTGCGACCCGATCATAAACTCCGCGACCCGATCATATAACCCGGCGACCCGATCATAAACTCCGCGAACCGATCATATAACCCGGCGACCCGATCATAAACTCCGCCAACCAATCATATCACCCCGCGACCCAATCATATCCCGGCACGTATAACCACAAAAAAAGTACCCAAAAGCCAAACATCTGGGTACCCCTCGCTTATTCAATCTCCCGTGATTTCTTAAAGACGGCTAACTCGTAAGGATCGATAGATGTAAATTCACCTATTACTTCCTGTTGCGCTGTGTTCTTTTCAAAATTATTGTTCGCCATAATTCGCCATATCGCCGATGAAGGCAAGCGCAACTGATAGGCTATTTTTGTTGGATTAACATAGATTGCAAAGTCTTCGTTATCTCCAAGTAACGTGAAGCCAAAAACAGGAGCGGGCGTCTCTACTATAAATAATCTTCTCCTAATCTCTTGTTTAGAAGTCAGGCGAAATACATCATATTTTTTCCGTAGTGCAATCAGCGTTTTAATAAATTCAACATTGTCATTTTCTACTTCTCTTTTCCGCCAATCTAATTGATTAATCCAATCACCGGAAATATAGCTATTCTCATCGCCCTGTTTCGTTCTAAACCATTCTTGACCGGCATGGATAAACGGAATCCCTTGGCTTAATAACGTGATTCCTGAAGCAAGTTGGTGCATTTTCTTACGCGTCAAATCGCTGTCTTGCTCATTACTAAGTAGAAGCCGATCCCATAGTGTATGGTTATCGTGACATTCGACAAAGTTAATTGTTTGGTTCACCTCGGACACAAATGGTGCACCTAATTCTTCTAAAGCGGTTCCAGATACGAGATTGTGTAGCCTTTCGATGAAACGTCCTTGACCATTTACATAACCAGAATCGTGTTTGTTAAATAACTGACCTTTGAGTGAATCGCGGAAGTAGTCATTGAAAAACTTGATATCCGCTAATTGATTGGCGTGCATGGAAGTAGCTTTCTTTTCGGGAGCTAATGCCGTTGGGAGGTCCCAACCTTCACCTAACAACATAATCGGCACTGATTCTTCTTTACAGCGTTCATGAATTTTGTTCATTGTCTCAATATCAATGGCCCCCATTAAATCAAACCGGAATCCATCTACATGATAGTCATTAAGCCAAACATTAATCGAATCTACTATGAATTTTCGCGCCATTGCTCGTTCTGATGCAAAATCATTACCTACCCCAGTTCCATTGCTAGGGCTTCCATCACTGTGATACCTGAAGTAATAGCCAGGAACAAGTTTTTCGAATGGTGATTCATCCATGATAAAAACATGATTATACACGACATCAAGGATTACCGCGATATCTTCCTGATGAAACGCTTGAATCATCTTTTTACATTCAATGATTCTTGCTACAGGGTCATTAGGTGTCAAGGAATAACTGCCTTCTGGTACTTGAAAGTATAATGGATCATAGCCCCAATTATAGTTATCGTTCGGATTAGTCTCATCTACGCGTGCAAAATCATTAATTGGTAAAAGTTGAACATGCGTGCAACCTAATTCTTTCATATAAGTAAGCGCTGTTGAAAAACCATTTTTAGTTGTTGTAGCCGTTTCTGTCAAACCTAAAAATTTTCCTCGATTAACGACCCCACTATCTTCTTGAATTGTTGCGTCTCTTACATGTAACTCATAGATAATTGCATCTTGTAAATTTTGGAGTTTTGGCCTGTTGCGTTTGTTAAAGTTAGGCGGGTCTGTTCTAGCGGGGTCTATAATCACGCTTTTTTCACTGTTAGCAAGCAAAGCTTTCGCATAGGGATCATTCAAATGAGTCGTTTGTCCATTGACGATAATTTCATAATGATAAGCAAAACCATGCCAGTCACCCTCGACTTTTAGTTGCCATAGTCCACTTTTTTGTCGATTTACTAAAAAATAACGATTATCTAAATACACCTTTACAGAAGTAGCCGTCGGGGCCCAAATAGAGAGTGTTGTTGCCGATTCTTCGTAGTCAGCCCCCAATTTAGTATCCAAATTGGCATAGTGCTGATCAAACCAATCCGTACGGACGATTGCTCTAGGGTAAACAGGGATCTTCGCTGTGCCCCATAAGAGCACAAGACTTTCTCCAATTGGCAGTTCTTCTAAAAGAATGATCCTAACGGTGGAATCGGCGTTTACTTTTTCAACATTTGTCGAAAAGTACTTCTCTTTCGCTGCCCAATAAATGATGGGTGGTTCTTCCGTGTGCAGCATTATTGAACTATCGTTCACGATAACGGTTAACACGTGAACATCATCGATCCAAGCCACATGAGTTTCCACAAAAGTACCCCCTTATTTTGTTTAGATTTAACATGCTGGACGTACGGGCGCCGCTGTCTTTAGTGCCATGACCCTAAATTCGCCTTCACTATTTCCATTTACAAGTGCTTAACCTTAGTATATGTTCTTCCACCAATTTAAGAAACGTACCTGAACTTTAACCGGAAATCGATATTTGTTGTTCATTGAAGTTATTGTCATCCTATTAAAAGTTTAAACAATATCTGCTGATTAACCATTTATTTGCATAAAATACTGGTGAGAAGGGCTGGATATCCTCCATTTTCACTGGACTATTTTCGGCCCGCTTACGGCTAACTATTCATGACAGATTTACTGTGGGATCCTAGTGTGGCTAGAAGCGACTCCGTCACTTCTAGCCACACTCTTTTCAGTAATACTGTTGTGAATAGTTGCCTGTCGCGTTCCTACACTATTCAAGTGAAAAATGCAGCTGTTTTGGAAGAAAAGAGTAGATGACTATCTATAGAGATTGTAAGTGCCCGAAGATACAATTTCGGGCACTCTTGCACGTTGTATAACGTGCTTCTTGCTTACTTTTAACAAAGAGTATGCATCTAATCATGTGACGCCTACTAGAAAGTGACACTTCTTTACTAAAAAAAGAAAAAACCAAAGGGAAAGCATCAGCCGCCAAAATTGCATCTTTGGCGGCTTTTTTCGAGGTGAGAAGCCAACTATTCTTTCGTCCCAAAAAGCATCTGCACTACGTGTACTTATGCATTTGGAGCAGGGCGGAAGAAGGACCACAATACGATTACCGGAAAAACTGTGTAGGGATGCGACGAAGTCGCATCCCTACACATCCAGATATCCGGGGAATGGTATAGAAGTCATTCAATCCAAAGCAATCCAAAAGCGCAACGTTACATTTAGCCCCCAGTGTGTGATCAAGTTATTTGCTGGTTTGGTCAATCAACAGACGTGGATTTATATATGGAAATGAAGCCAGCGTTAAGTCCTTCATTCGACAAAAACTAACAATAAATTTACAAAAAAAGAAATTTGTAGAACGATTTAAAATTTATTTACATACTAATCTGTTAACATAGAATGTGATATAAGCGATAGCAATAAGGTTTCTATATAGCATAGTAAACTAGAAAATCACGAACTGTGGATAAGCAGTGACATAGGGATTTCACGTCAAGACTCCAAAGCCCTTTGAACAGGTGCTTGCGCTTTTGATTTTCCAATTGTAATTGCTTAGGATATGAAAGTTGTGTCATTACAATACTCAACTATTACAAAGAAGTAAATAATAAAGGATCCACGACAAAGAAGAACTAGTCATATTCGTATACCTTCATGAATATAATCTTAATTGGCTCAAGAAAGGAGTCAGCACGATGCATTACGATATTTCAGAACAGGAACTATTTTTATTCCACCAAGGTACTAATTATCATAGTCACCAATTAGTAGGTTGCCATACGATTGAATGGGAAGGCACTCAAGGTTATCGATTTGTAGTGTGGGCACCTAACGCCAAAGAAATCCATGTAGTCGGTGACTTTAATCAATGGAAAGGCAATTTACACCCATTAAAGAGAATTACTAACGAAGGGTTATGGGTTGGTTTTTATACGGAAATTCCCGAAAACACCCCTTATAAATATGAAATTCTATCGGAGAATGGTCAGGTGCTATTGAAAGCAGATCCATATGCTCTTCAATCTGAGCTTCGCCCTGAAACGGCATCTTTAACCCCGGTACTATCCGAATATGAGTGGAGCGATACTGATTGGCAAGAAGAAAAGAAATCGTTTGATGTGTATACATCACCAGTATCGATTTATGAAGTTCATCTAGGCTCTTGGAAAAAAGACGTAGACGGTGAATTTTATTCATATCGAGAACTTGCTGATCAATTGATTCCTTATGTGAAATCGCTCGGCTATACACATATTGAATTACTCCCACTTGCAGAGCATCCATTTGATCTGTCGTGGGGTTATCAAATAACTGGGTATTTTTCTGTCACGTCGCGTTATGGACCACGTGATGAATTTAAATATTTTGTTGATCAATGCCATCAACACAACATCGGAGTCATTATGGACTGGGTTCCTGGTCACTTTTGTAAGGATGATTTTGCACTTCGTCAATTTGATGGGGAGCCATTATATGAATATGCCGATCCACGTAAAGCTGAAAAAAAGTTGTGGGGAACATTAACCTTCGACTTTGGGCGACCAGAAGTACAAAGTTTTTTAATCTCTAATGCGCTTTTTTGGCTAGAAGAATACCATATCGATGGGATTCGTGTAGATGCAGTTGCTAGTATGCTCTATCTTAATTTTGATAAATCAGAGGACAAGGATAAAGTTTACAATTCATTCGGTGGAGATGAAAATCTTGAAGCATATGCCTTTATTCGCAAATTAAATGAAGTTATTTTTTCATATGAACCCGGCGTAATGATGATGGCTGAAGATAGTTCAGATTTACCACTTGTTACGGCGCCTACACATGTAGGAGGGCTTGGTTTTAATTTCAAATGGAATATGGGCTGGATGAACGACACGCTTACATATTTGGAGGCTGATCCATTTCACCGTAAATGGCACCACAATTTACTTACGTTTTCATTTATGTATACACATACGGAAAATTTTCTACTACCGCTGTCACACGATGAGGTCGTTCATGGTAAAAAATCATTGCTTGATAAAATGCCTGGTGACCAGTGGCAACAGTTTGCAAATCTTAGATTGCTATATGGCTATATGATGGCGCACCCTGGTAAAAAGTTATTATTCATGGGAGGCGAGCTAGCCCAGTACGCTGAATGGAAGGACCAAGAACAATTGGATTGGCATCTACTGGAGTATCCACTTCATAAAGCGATGTTTAACTATGTCAAAGCGCTCAATCATTTCTATCTAGAATATCCAGAACTTTATGAATTGGACCATGATTCTGAGGGGTTTGAGTGGATTGATCCTCATAATATCAATCAAAGTGTGATTGCTTTTCGGAGACGTAGTACAAGTCCAGGGGAAGAACTAATTATTGTCTGCAATTTCACACCGGATGTTCTTTTTGACTATAAAATCGGTGTACCAAACCCCGGGACTTATCACGAAGTTTTTAATTCAGACGCTGTTCAATTCGGGGGATCTGGACAAGTAAACGATGCTAACCACTTTAGTATCCCGCAAAAATGGCACACATTATCACAGCATATAAAAATAAAGGTACCACCTTTAGCTATTACAATTTTTAAATGCAAACTAATACCGGAAATCATCGACGAGGAGGCTAATTAATGAAGAATTGTGTAGGCATGTTATTGGCTGGCGGAGAAGGAAAACGTTTAGGAGAATTAACGAAAAACTTAGCAAAACCAGCAGTGCACTTCGGTGGTAAGTATCGAATTATTGATTTCACGTTAAGTAATTGTGCAAATTCTGGGATTCATACATTGGGCGTGATGACCCAATATTCACCGCTCGAATTAAATAAGCATATTGGGAACGGAAAACCGTGGAACTTGAATCGACAAAATACGGGTGTGACAATACTTTCCCCTTATAAAGCGAAAGACGGAGGCGACTGGTATTCTGGTACGGCCGATGCGATCTATCAAAATATTCATTTTATCGATCGGCATGACCCAGAATATGTCCTTGTCATTTCGGGTGATCATATTTATCAAATGGATTACGCAGCAATGTTGGAAGATCATAAAAAAACGGGCGCTGATGTCACCATTTCCGCAATCCCGGTGAGTTGGGAAGAAGCGTCACGGTTTGGAATTTTGAATACGACCGAGAACATGCGCATCTACGAATTTGATGAAAAACCGAAAATACCAAAAAATAATTTAGCATCTATGGGCGTATATATATTTTCCTGGTCAATGTTGAGAGCCTATTTAGTGGAAGATGCTGCAAATAGTCACTCCAGTCATGATTTCGGAAAGGATATTATTCCAGCGATGGTTAATGATAATCTTCGCTTGTATGCTTATCGTTTCGAAGGGTATTGGAAGGACGTCGGTACAATTGAAAGCTACTGGGAAGCCAATATGGACTTACTTGATGAGGATTGGAGTCTCTTATTAAACAATGCAAACTGGAGAATTTTCACCAATGAAACGAACATACCCCCGGAATATATCAGTGAAACTGCAGTTGTAAAGCATTCATTGATTAATTCTGGTTGTTGGGTGTGTGGAACAGTTGACAGTTCTGTATTATTTGAAAATGTAGTAATTCACCCTGATAGCATGGTTAAACAATCAATCCTGTACCCAGGCGTAGAGGTGGGGAAGAACTCGATTTTAGAACGCGTGATTGTAATGGAAAATACAAAGATTCCTGAAGGAACAGATATTAGCATTGGACTTACTGAAGAGCCGCTCGTCATCAATCAAGATACACTGAATGAGATTTTAGCGTTAAGTTATTAGGCTAAGCAATAGAAGTACAAATTGAACTTTTCAATAAAAGAGTGTCGTGAACATAGGAACTATAGTTCTCATTTGGACTGGTACGTTTCCGGCTCGCTTTCGGCAAAATAATCACGACAGGTTTAGGGAGGAATTGAAGTACATTCCTCCTCGAGAGGCAAGTGTGGCCAGAAGTGGCTTCGTCACTTCTAGCCACACCGACCTTGATCATCCTCTTGCGATTAGTTGCCTGTCGCGTTCCTACAACGTTCAAGTAAAAATTGCAGTTGCTTGGAATAGTAGAATAGATGACCTTTCACAGAAGTTATATGTGCCCGAAGATACAATTTCGGGCACGCTTGCATTTTCTACAATGCGTTCCTAACTTACTTTTTAGCCAAGGGTACGATCGGCTTCATGTGATTCCCTATAGAAAATGACGCTACCTAAAATTAAAAATGGAAAAAACCATAAAGAAGGAGTAAACAGCCAAAATTGCATCTTTGGCGGCCTTCATCCAGATAAGAAGCCAACGATTCTTTCGTTTCAAAAAGCTTAAGCACTTTATATACATGTGCCTTTGGAAAGCGACGGACGAACGCCAACCATACGATTAACGAAAAAGCTACGTAGGGTGCGACAAAGTCGCATCCTACGTAGCAAGAAATCCCGATAACATAGTAGCCGTTCAGTCCAGAGCAATCCGAAAGCACCTGCACATAGGGTGCTTAGTGTTTTATCACAAAAGTTAGCTGCTTGGCTAAGGGGGGTATCCCCGAGCGCCGTAGCAGATTTGAAGGGAATCTTTATTTCAACTTAGTTTGACAATCCAAGGAGGGAAAATAGATGAACACAATGATGGGCCTTATTAACCTAGAACACGAGCATCATTATTTTCATGAATTAACTTATTTTCGCAGCGGTGCCACAATTCCTTTTGCAGGCCGTTATCGTTTGATAGATTTTCCGCTTTCCAATATGGGAAATTCTAATGTAGAGTCCGTTGCGATTTTTACCCGCAATAAATATAGATCCCTAATGGATCATCTTCAAACAGGTGGTAGCTGGGAGATGGATGAGCGCAATGGAGGTTTGTTTATTCTTCCACCGGACTGGAACGATCCATCCGATATTTCAAAAGGCGATCTAAGTTTTTTCCATAATAACCGTGATTATTTTGATCGTGGAAAATCTTCCTATGTGCTGGTCAGCGGAAGTCAATTTATAACAAATACGAATTATCAAGATGCGTTTAAGAGTCATCTTGCTAATAAAGCAGATATAACGCTGATTTCTACTCGTGTCGAGACGTTAAATACTGAACATGATTCTGCTTTTCGTATTGAAGCAGACGAAGAGGGCTGGGTCACTGCAATCACGAATGATAAGCAGGACAACAACCTTTTCACGGGTGTTTATATTATAAACAAAGACTTATTAATGACGTTAGTTGATCAATGTATCGCACACCACCAAGATCACTTTTTTGTCCATGGCATTAAAGAGAATCTTGCTACGTTAAAGGTACAAACTTATAACAACGAGGGGTACGGCGTGTTTATCAATTCAATCGAGAGTTATTATAGGCATAATATGAACCTATTATCCGAGGTGAATTATCAGGAACTGTTTTATAAACAACCGTTTATTAGGACAAAGGTTGGGAATCAGCCACCAACGAAATATCGTAATGAAGCGAGTGTCAAAAAATCAATCCTAGCAAATGGTTGTATTATTGCCGGTGAGGTAGAAGGTAGTGTGTTGTTTCGAGGTGTAACCGTAGAAGAAGGAGCCACGATAAAAAACTCGATTATCATGCAGCGATGTACGATTGAAGCAGGAGTCTATTTGGAGAATGTGATATTAGATAAAGACGTTCATGTGACCGCCAATCAAAAATTAATCGGGTCGAAGGATAAACCATATGTCGTTGCAAAAAGACAAGTCATGTAAAATAAGAAATCGTTGGTTGGAAAGGGTAGATTTTATATGAGAAACGTATTATTTGTAGCTTCGGAATGTACTCCTTTTATTAAAACTGGTGGATTAGCAGATGTGATTGGTTCACTTCCACAAGCATTAAAAATGAACCAACGAATCGAGGTGCGCGTGATTCTTCCACTTTATGATGAAATACCGGTAGAGTGGCGGAATCAAATGGAGTACCTTATGAGCTTCAATGTACCGCTTGGGTGGCGTAATTCGGAAGCAAGTCTTTATTCTTTAAACTATAATAATATTATTTATTACTTCGTTTCAAATGAGTATTATTTCACCCGTAAAGGGGTATACGGGTATTATGATGACGGTGAAAGGTTTTTGTTTTTTAGTCGTGCTGTTATTGAAGCCTTAACCCATCTAGACTTTAAACCGGACGTACTCCACGCACATGATTGGCAAGCGGGTATGGCTGTTGCTCTCGCTAAAATACTTCAGCCAATCGCTGATATGCAAACGGTCATGACGATTCATAATATTAAGTACCAAGGGATGATGCCGATCGACATATTTGAGGATTTCTTTGATATGTCACGGGAGCATATCGGTGGTTTTGAATGGAATGGGATGTTGAACTGCTTGAAAAGCGGTTTGTTTCATGCAGATAAAATAACAACCGTTAGTCCTAGTTATGGAGAAGAAATAAAAGACCCTTACTATGGTGAAGAACTTCACTCATTTCTCTTGGAACGGTCCGCTGATTTAAGCGGTGTGCTTAATGGTATTGATACTAAAGATTATAATCCCCAAACAGACCCGGCAATTGCAGTTAACTACCGCTCTTCGAGGGCTAAAAAGAAGGAAAATAAGATGATGATCCAAGAGAAACTAGGATTGCCGATTGCCGCTGAAAAGCCGCTCTATATTATTATAACTCGGCTTGTTGAACAAAAAGGCTTGCATCTTGTTCAACATATTTTAGATGATTTTCTCCACGAAGATGTTCAATTCATTATCTTAGGAACCGGTGATGAAGAATTTGAAACGTATTTTACGGAAGCGGCTGAAAGTCATCCGAATAAACTTGTGACCTTGTTGGCTTTTGATGAAGGATTAGCGCGCCAATTATATGCAAGTGCTGATTTCTTTGTCATGCCATCAAAGTTTGAACCTTGTGGATTAGCCCAACTCATTGCCTTACAATACAAAACGGTACCAATTGTGCGGGAGACGGGTGGACTGAAGGATACAGTTCTATCGTTTAACGAACTAACTGGTGAAGGAAATGGATTTAGTTTTACGAATTACAATGCGGATGATTTATTGGCTACCTTACGCTATTCGTTACGAATTTATCATGATCCCCTTCAGTGGCCTGTAGTGGTTAAGAATGTGAATAAAAGTCAGTTCAGCTGGCAGGATTCAGCTCGGGAGTATGCAACTATTTATGACCAATTAATGACAATAAATGTATAGGGGGCAGATTTTTGCTTGAACTAACTGTGGATGGGTTTAAAGAACGGATCATAAGTAAATTACAAACAGACCAAAGAAAAGAAGTTGCGGATGCGACCGGTAAAGATATGTATTATGTGATTGCTTCAATTGTCAATGAGGAAATCTTACCGCATTGGCAATTGACTCAAAAAAAATATATCGAGAAAAGCTGTAAACAAGTTTATTATTTATCGATGGAGTTTTTAGTTGGCAGTTTACTTCAAAGTAACCTGCTTAATTGTGGGATGCTTGAACAGTCAAATCAGGCGCTGAAGCAGTTGGGGTTCGACCCTGATACTATATACGCCCAAGAACATGATGCCGGTTTAGGGAATGGCGGGTTAGGTAGATTAGCGGCTTGTTTTCTAGATTCATTAGCTTCACTTAAATATCCTGGACATGGTTTCGGAATTAGATATCGTTACGGATTATTCGAACAACGAATTATCAATGGTAACCAGATTGAGCTTCCGGATTATTGGTTAAAGGATCAGTACGCTTGGGAAACGCGAAAAGAGGACGAAGCCATTTGCATTCATTATCACGGAAACGTACATATGTTTCAGCGGAATGATGGCAATATTGAATTTAAACATGAAAATACAGATAAGGTCATGGCGATACCTTATGATATTCCTATAGTTGGCTATAAAAATGAAGTGATCAATACACTTCGTCTTTGGAGTGCAGAATCAGTTGGTCAAGACCTAGATGACTCACATTTTTACCATGATCTAGATCATAAGCATTCGATTGAGCAAATTTCAGGGTATTTATATCCGGACGATTCGAAGTATGAAGGAAAAGAGTTGCGCTTAAAGCAACAGTATTTCCTTGTTTCTTCCAGTATACAAAATATCATTAACGACTTTAAAAAGAATCATCAAAAATCGTTAAAGTATTTACCTGAAAAAGTGGTTATTCAAGTGAATGATACGCACCCAACTTTAGCAATCCCTGAACTCATGAGAATTCTGATGGATGAAGAGCACTTCAGTTGGGACAGTGCCTGGGAAGTAACGACAAAAGTAATTGCCTACACGAATCATACGACATTGAGTGAAGCGCTTGAAACCTGGCCAAAAGGAATGATGGAACATCTACTTCCGCGTATTTATATGATTATTGATGAAATCAACGAGCGTTTCTGTAAGGGACTCTGGTTTGATCATCAAGAGCTTAGGAAGAAGATTCCGGAGCTAGCCATCATCGCTGATGAGCAAATTCACATGGCGCGGCTCGCAATTGTGGGTAGCTTCAGTGTGAATGGTGTTGCGCAAATTCATACGGATATTTTAAAGAAAAAGGAAATGAAGAACTTTTATGAACTTTTCCCAGATCGTTTTAATAATAAGACGAACGGAATCACCCATCGCCGTTGGCTGTTGCAAGCAAATCCGAAATTGTCGGAACTTATAACAGAGTCAATTGGTCCGCAGTGGATACAGCGCCCCAAACAGCTTATCAGCTTATTAAAGTATTCCAAGGATGCTTCATTTTTAGAAAAGTTTAGTCAAGTGAAGCATGAAAATAAGCAAATATTAGCTAACCTCATTCATGAACGCACGGGTATTTTAGTGGATGATCAATCAATTTTTGATGTGCAAATTAAACGGCTTCATGAATACAAACGTCAGTTGCTTAACATTTTCCACATTATTTATTTATACAATGAATTGAAAGAAAATCCCAATTTGAATATGATTCCACGCACATTTATTTTCGGAGCAAAGGCCGCACCGAGCTACCATCTAGCGAAAGAAGTAATTAAGCTTATTAATAAGGTGGCCTCGATTGTAAACCATGATGCGGGTATTCAAGGTAAGCTGAAAGTTGTATTTTTAGAAAACTACAATGTCAGCCTCGCTGAAAAAATCATACCGGCAGCTGATATTAGTGAACAGATATCAACTGCGAGTAAGGAAGCATCAGGTACTGGCAACATGAAAATGATGATGAACGGCGCTTTAACAATAGGTACGCTAGATGGTGCAAATGTTGAAATTAAAGAAGCCGTTGGCAATGAAAATATTTTCATTTTCGGTTTAACAGCGGATGAAGTATTGAATTACTATCAACATGGCGGTTATAATGCTATGGATATTTACAATACGGACGACAGGGTAAGCCGGATTCTAGATCAATTAAATCACGGTGAGTTTGGATCGCATGAAATTGAGTTCAAGGATATTTATTACAATCTTTTATCCCAAAATGATCCTTACTTTGTCTTAAAAGATTTTGAGCCTTATCTTGAAACCCAAGAGCTAGTGGAGCAGACGTACCGTGATAAACTATCCTGGCTCCATAAGAGTATTACGAATGTCGCTCATTCAGGAAAGTTCTCCAGCGACCGGACAATTCAAGATTATGCGACAGAGATCTGGAAGTTGAAAAAACAGGTTTGAAGTGAACCGGTTGTTTGCTCAAGGAAATAATGAGGGCTATTCTTCAATGGATAGTCCTATTTTTGTTGGGAAAAGAGGAGAGTGATCATATAACCCAGTTGACCGATCATATAGCCTTGCCAAGCAATCATATAAGCATGCGTACCGATCATATAGCCCCGCCAAGCGATCATATAAGCATGCGTACAGATCATATAACCTTGCCAAACAATCATATCCTACCATTGCCGTGCGTATAACTACTTGGACGGCCAGCCAACACGACTAATTAATAGAGTATTGTGAAGTCGGGTAATTATCGTTATAGTAACAACAACCCTTCCGTATAAATTAACCATGCGAATGCATGTGAAAATTGAGCGAAGGGAAGCTTTAGTTCAACAATTATAAGAAAGCAGGTAATCACAATGAAAACACTACTCCTTACAGGATTTGAGCCCTTTTTAAAATTCACTGTAAATCCGACGATGAAAATAGTAGAAGAACTACATGGCAAAGTAATTGGAAATTACAAAATTCACGGTGAAGTGTTGACGGTAGACTTCCATTCATCGGGCGAGCAACTTCTAACGCATATTGAAGCGTTACAACCGGATGCAGTGCTTTCACTGGGGCTTGCGGGAGGCCGTTATAAAATGACGCCTGAACGGATTGCGATTAATGTGAAAGATGGGGAGCCTGATAATAATGGCAATACACCAGTTGATGAACTGATTCGAGCGCAAGGTGAAGCGGGATATATGTCAACAATGCCAGTCCGCGCGATGGTGAATCGATTACTAGAAGAAGGGCTACCCGCTGAAGTTTCGAATACTGCAGGCACTTATCTATGCAACAACGTTATGTATGAAGGGCTACATTACGCAGCCACACAACGACCAACGATGAAATCCGGTTTCCTTCATATACCTGCTTCCCATGAATTGGCGATTGAGCATGGCAAAATTCCAAGTTGGTCACATGAAGATTTGAAAAAAGGCGTCGCCGTATGCATCGAAGTGCTATCTGCTGATGAATCGTAACAAGCAAATTATCCCGCGTGTAATGGTGATGAACGAACAAACAATACGTTTCGACTTTGGCCCTGAGATGAGTCAAGAGATTTTTCGCACAATCCAGCAGTTTTGTCAGGTTGTTGAAAATGACAGGAATCATTTACTTGAAGAAGTCGTACCAAGTAATAAAACGGTTACTGTTTTTTATCACAAAGAACTTGTGAATCCTCGTGCAACCATTGAAAAATTACTGACAAAGTGGGTGCACAGAACTGACAGTGAATTCTGTGTAAATAGGCGTGCTATTGAAATTCCAGTCTGTTATGACACCTTGTTTAGTGAAGATATACCGCGGATTTGCGACCATACAGGACTGACACGTGAAGAAGTAATCGCCATTCATACAGGTACAAGCTACAAGGTTTATATGATTGGTTTTTTACCAGGATTTCCGTATCTCGGGGAATTGCCGGAGGTACTCCATGTCCCACGTTTGGAAAAACCACGTTTAAGCGTGCCTCAGGGGACCGTTGGAATTGGAGGCACGCAGACAGGTATTTACCCGATTGAGTCTCCAGGAGGTTGGAATATAATTGGGCGGACACCACTCGATCTATACTGCTTGAAACGCGTTGAACCGTTTTTAATACGCGCAGGTGATCAGTTGCAATTTCGTTCCATATCCCTTGAAACCTTTAATGAGATGAAAGAAGAGTTAGCGCGTGAACCTGAAATGATTATGCAGTTTGTAAAGGAGTGACTACAATGCGAATTGATCTAAATGCAGATGTCGGTGAAAGTTTTGGTCAATTTACGATTGGGGAAGATGAAGCCCTATTCAGCTCGATTACATCCGCCAATGTTGCATGCGGATTTCATGCTGGTGACTTTACTGTTATGCAGAAAACGGTAGAACAAGCGGCTAGACAAAAGGTTTCAATCGGCGCACATCCCGGTTATCCAGATTTACAGGGATTTGGAAGAAGAGAAATGATGATGTCCCCCCGTGACATTTACAATGCAGTTGTCTATCAAATCGGTGCACTTAAACAGTTTTGCGACATACAGGGCGTACCATTGAATCATGTAAAACCGCATGGTGCTCTTTATAATACTGCTTCAATTGACCGTACTGTTGCCGATGCAATCGCGGAAGCCGTTTATGATGCTGTGCCGAATGCGTATTTATATGGACTTTGTAACAGCGAATTATTGCAGGCTGGGAATAAAATCGGCCTAAAAACGGCGGGTGAGGCATTTGCAGATCGCAGGTATACGACAGAAGGTACATTGTGCTCCAGGTTATTGCAGGGGGCTGTCCTCCATACATATGAAGATATCGAAAAACAAGTGATGGATATTGTGTTAAACAAGCAGGTGCAAACAATAACTGGAGAAATGATTTCATTACAGGCAGACACCATTTGTTTCCATGGCGATGGACAGGGTGTGGCGTCCCATGCCCATCAAATTCGTCAAGCGTTGGCATCTGTAACTGTACGTGTTAGCGCACTTGGAGCCGCGATATGATTTCGTTATTTCGGGTCGTCAAATCTGGCGTCTATGCCACGATACAAGACCAGGGGAGATTCGGTTTCCGGCGTTTCGGTATGCCAGTTGCCGGGCCTATGGATAGAGAGGCATTCCAGTTAGGACAAGACATAATTGGAAATGATGAAGGCGGAAATGCACTCGAACTTTTCTTAGGTGGCCTAACGGTAGAGGTATTAACCGATCATAGGATTGTCATTGTAGGAGCAGATTTAGGGGCGATGATTGACGGAGATAGGCCAGCACCACTTTGGAAAACATTTCAAATTTGGAAAGGGCAAACGATTTCATTTACTAAGCCGGTTAGCGGTGCGATTGCGTACATCATTCCGGAAGGCGGGTATGCAGTTAAGGAGATTTTGGGTAGCAGTTCTAGTTACCCGAGGGGATTAATTGGTGAAATAGTGAAAAAAGAGGCTATCCTTTATGCGAATTCATTACAACAAAAGCGTTTGAACCGCGGTTTGCTTGTTGATAAAATACCGAGTTATACCCAAGACATTACGATTGAATTGTTTAGAAGTCCGCATATGGACCTGTTCGAAAAATCGAGTGTGGATACATTTCTAAACGCCAGCTTTACGTATCGCGGAGGAGATCGAATGGGTTACTTTTTCAACGGCCCTCCACTTGCGTTTATAGATAGTGGAGACATTGTCAGCGAAGCGACTCAGTTTGGAACTGTGCAAGTTCCGACGAATGGTCAGCCAATTATTCTGATGGCAGATGCACAAACGACGGGAGGATACGCGACAATTGGTACGGTTGTCAAAGCTGATTTGCCGAAAGTGGCCCAATTAAAAAACGGCGGTACCGTCCGGTTTGTTTATCGAATGCATGATTCGGTGTAACTAAATAGTCATACAAAAAATCCTGTAAGAAGTGAATTCACTTCTTACAGGATTTTTTTCAATTCATGTCTTCTTTTAAGCATTTTTCACCGAAATTGACGAATCAACACAAGCAACATGATTTCGACAATAAAGGACACAATCTCGATGAACTTCCTACTTGGCATCTAAACTGCTTTCTTCACTTTTTACGCGCACGGCAATATCCGGATTATCTGTAAACACTCCATCAGCACCCATTTTCATAAGTTTTCTGATCAATTTTTCATCATTAACGGTAAAGGGATGGACATCCAATCCTTCTTTATGCATTGATTTGATGAACTTTTTCGTCACCGAATCCATGTTGACACCTACACCTGATGCATATTTTTTAAGTTGTTGCACTTTTTTCTTTGAAAGATGGGCTTCTTTGTCGAATGAATATAACTTTATAAGCGGAATGGAAGGTTCCATGGCGAATATAGCCTTCAAACTATTTTCGTTGAATGATTGAATGATCACTTTTGGTATCACATCATCACCACTTAGAAGGTTATTTTCTCGAAGCAGATGTAGCAGGTCTTTTTCAATACCCGGATACGCATTGGGTGATTTCATCTCGATATAATAGTTAACTGAGTCGCCGAAATGGAGAAGGATGTCCTCTAATTCAACAACGCGTAATTGTTTATAAATAGGAGAAGCATATCGTGGATTCCTTTCGTTAAATTCCTCACCGGGCATATAAAGTTGAAGTTCATTAAATGTCACGTCAGCAATGGCTTGTTCTGTATCTTGAAATGTTAAATAGGAATCGTGCATCGCAACAAGTTTTCTATCTCTTGTCATGTGTACATCAAGTTCGATGTAGTCTGACCCCATTTGAACAGCTAACTCATAGGCGGCTAGCGTGTGGGGAGGTGCATAGGCGGATGCCCCACGGTGGGCGATGACGAGGAAGTCATCAGGTAAAGACGCACGTTCAACAGTGGGTTTCGTAGAACCAGATGACAGTAAAAGTATTAGAAGCACCACCATTACTCTTTTCATCGCAGTCACTCCTTATTTAATCTACAAATGTAAATGTTTGTAAAGATTTCATCGACAATGAAGGGAATAGCGTCTATTTATCGAAAGGTATAGCAGAGAGTTGAACTTATCGCCTTTTAAATTAATGAAAAGTAATTGGGTTTTCTAATGGAAAGGGATTGATATTGTGAAGAAAGTGGAGCTTATTAATTTGTCAAAGTCATACGATAAACAGGTAGATGTTATCTCAAATATAAACGTAACCATTGAGCCTGGCGAGTTTTTTGTCCTTGTTGGTCCATCCGGTTGTGGGAAGAGTACGATGCTCAGGATGATTGCCGGCCTTGAGACTATTACGAGTGGCACGCTTAAAATTGGTGATCAGGTTGCCAATCACTTATCACCGGATAAGCGTGACCTTTCAATGGTATTCCAAAACTATGCGCTTTATCCACATTTGACTGTTCAGCAAAATATTACGTTTGGGCTCGACGTAAAAAAAGTCAAGAAAGCGACTCAGCGAGAAAGAGCGGCTGAAGTGGCGGAAACGTTGGGGCTCACCGCTTATTTAAAAAGAAAACCACGAGAACTGTCAGGTGGTCAGCGTCAGCGAGTTGCGCTTGCCCGTGCAATTGTCAGTGAATCGCCAATTTGCCTTATGGATGAACCGTTATCCAATTTGGATGCGAAGTTGCGGGCTCATATGCGTACGGAAATCAGACGAATCCAACGGAAGCTAGGTATTACAATGATTTATGTGACGCATGACCAAGTTGAGGCGATGACGATGGGTGACCGTATTATGATCCTTCATGAAGGGAAAATCCAACAAGTCGGTAAACCAATTGATATTTACAATAATCCGGCCAATCCATTTGTCGCCACGTTCATCGGTTCACCGCCAATGAATTTAGCATATTCCGATGTCGATAAAAAAACGTCAGAAATTGTCATCGGAGATATACTTCGTTTGCCAGTACCGTCTGAGGAAGTTATTGGTATTCCAGAGTATCAACTTATCGCAGGTATCCGCCCGGAACATTTGCGACCCGCCTTAAAAGAGTCGCCAGAAAAGGATAAGTTGTATGTTGTCGTAACGAACGTTGAAGTTTTGGGCAATGAAACCGTGTTTTCGTTTAAATTGGGTACTAATGAATGGATGGCAAAATGGAGTGGACAATGGCATATCGATATTGGGGATTCGATTCCAATCCTAATTGACTACGGTGCGTTCTGTCTCTTTGAAGCTAGAACTGGAGACTTAATCAAAAAGCCGACGGACCTTGGAAACGTCGTATTCGGCAAAGAGGTGCTGGTATGACTTCGCTTGAAAAGCCGGGAATCTGGAAAAAGACGGCGAATGGCAGAACTGCGCTTCTTTATTTATTGCCATCGATTCTCCTCTTTTCAGTGTTTGTCTTTTATCCAATGTTTAGAACAATTTACTTAAGTTTTTTCTTGACTGACCAAAATGGAGATGCGGCGATATGGGTAGGCTTTGAAAACTATAGTTATTTACTAGAGTCCACAGCATTTATCAACAGTATGAAAGCAACCGGATTATTTGTCTTATACACGGTACCCATTGGCATCGTCTTGGCGCTATTTTTCGCCTTGTTAGCGAATGAAAAACTGAAAGGGATTGGATTTTTTCGAACAGTGTATTCCTCGACAATGGGCATTTCCGTAGCCGCTTCATCCGTCATCTGGTTATTCATGTTTAATCCGAGTATGGGAATGTTTAATCGGATGCTGAGCTTGCTGAACTTGCCGCAAATCCAGTGGCTGCTAGATCCAGAATGGGCACTTATATCTGTCTCCATTTCGACGATTTGGATGAACATCGGCTTTTCGTTTCTTATTTTACTCGGAGGGTTACAAAATATTGATGAACATCTCTATGAAAGTTCCAGGATTGACGGAGCGAGATATTTCTATCGATTACGTCGAATTACACTTCCGATGTTGTCCCCAACGCTGTTTTTCATTATTACCATTTCATTGATCAATGCGTTCCAATCATTCGGACAGATTGATATTTTGACGCAAGGAGGTCCGTCGGCGTCCACGAATCTTATCGTTTACTCCATTTACCGTGAAGCCTTCATCAATTATCAGTTTGGAACGGCGAGTGCGCAGGCAGTCACTTTGTTTATCATTATTTTGGTTGTGACTATTCTTCAATTCAAACTGGGGGAAAGGAGGGTCCATTACCAATGACAACAAGCCTTCCTAAAAAGATTTGGATTTACTTCCTGCTAATTATTACGTCATTTCTTGTATTCTTTCCAGTTATGTATGCATTTTTGATTTCATTTATGACAGGGCCCGAACTTTTGCAGGGGAAGTTTCTACCGCAGTCATTTAGTTTGGATAACTATATTAAAGTGTTTGATAGGTTGCCTTTATTGAATTATTTATTGAACAGTTTCATCGTTTCTGTCAGCGTCATGCTTGGGCAACTAGCGGTGTGTAGTCTTGCTGCTTATGCGTTTGTTTTCATCCACTTTAAGGGACGCGATTTCATCTTTTTCCTGTTCATATCGACAATGATGATCCCTTGGGAAGCAACAATGATTCCAAATAAATTCACCATCCAAAAACTCGATTGGCTAAATACGTATCAAGGGTTGACGCTGCCATTTTTCGCGCTGGCATTTGGAACTTTCCTGCTGCGTCAGCATTTCAAAACGATTCCAAAAGAGTTGCACGAAGCGTCTCAAATCGCGGGGTTAAGTAAATTCGCCTTTTTCCGACGTGTGATTCTGCCTGTCTCTAAAACGAGTCTTGTCACATTAGGTGCATATGGCTTTTTGACGACTTGGAATATGTATTTATGGCCGTTGCTTATTACGACAAATAAATCCGTTCGAACCGTTCAAATTGGCTTGAAGCAATTGCAGTCGCAAGAAACAGGAACAGAATGGGGGGTGGTTATGGCAGGTGTTATCGTAGTCATTATTCCGACATTGTTATTGCTGTTTATTGGACAGAAGCAGTTGCAGAAAGGTTTATCTCAAGGAGCTTTGAAATAAGGTTCACTACTATATCAAAGGGGTGCTTAGCTTGATAAAAATATTGAAATCGTCAATTTTCTGGCTTCTTATTTTGAGTTTGGCTGTTCTGACAGCGTGTACGAACAGTGATAATGATACAAAAGAAGATGAGAAGGAAACACCAAAACCAGGTGCTAGTGAAGGAACAGTAGCAGAGGACGCGAAAGTATCCATTGAATTTTGGCATGCGATGTCTGGTACAGGGCAGGAATCACTCGATTCAATCGTTAAGGGTTTTAATGACTCACAAGATAAGTATGAGGTGGTTGCAGAGTTCCAAGGGACTTATGAAGAATCACTGACAAAACTACGTGGTGTAGGTGGTACAAAAGACGCGCCAGCCATTACACAGGTATTTGAAGTCGGTACAAAGTATATGATTGACAGCGGATATATTGAGCCGATACAGTCGTTCATCGACAAAGATAATTATGATTTAGCGCAGCTTGAAGAAAATATTTTAAATTACTATAAAGTCGACGGTGAGCTCTATTCGATGCCATTCAACTCATCGACTCCAGTTATGGTCTACAACAAAGATGCGTTCAAGGAAGCAGGGCTTGACCCTGAAAAAGCACCCGAAACGTTTTCAGAAGTAATCAATGCGGCAGCAAAACTGAAAAAGGGTGAGATGTATGGATTCTCCATGTTGACGTATGGGTGGTTTTTCGAACAGCTCGTTGCAACGCAAGGCGGATTATATGTCAATGAAGACAATGGACGTTCAGGAGACGCAACAGAAGCACTCTTTAACGGACCAGAAGGACTAAATGTTTTTGACTTTTTGGATACAATGAATAAAGCGGGTACATTCGGTAACTTCGGAACGAACTGGGATGATATCCGCGCAGCATTCGCATCCGGAAAAGTTGCCATGTATATGGATTCATCGGCGGGTGTTGCAGGTGCCATCACGACAGCCCCATTTGAAGTAGGTGTTGCCTATATCCCATATGCGGATGAAGTGAAGCGAAACGGTGTCGTTATTGGTGGTGCTTCACTTTGGATGTCTAAAGGCATCGCGGAAAAAGAGCAAGAAGCGGCATGGGCGTTCATGAAATATTTAACAACGCCAGAAGTGCAGGCACAATGGCATTTGGATACAGGCTATTTCGCCATTAACCCAAAAGCCTATGATGAAGAGAACGTAAAAGAGAAATGGGCGGAATTCCCGCAGTACAAAGTAACGGTAGATCAGTTGCAAGACACGGTGCCAGGACTTGCGACACAAGGTGCGCTAATTTCAGTCTTCCCGGAATCACGTCAGCAGATTGTCACTGCGTTGGAAGATCTATATCAAGGAAAAGACCCAAAAGAAGTACTTGATAAGGCGGCTGAAGCAACAAATCGTGCAATGGAGATTGCCAACAAAACTAAAAAATAGAACTATAGATAATAAGCCCCTTTTTAATGAAAGCAAATAGGGGCTTATTTCGTATTATTCGTAAGAGTGAGGTAATAGGTGCGGAACATTCTGAATTCCATGATATGCTAGAAAGCAAGATGGTTAGTATACTAGAGCCACTTGGTCATTCCGTGTAATCGCACGGAAATGAATACAAAATAAGGGAGATGGACAAATGTCTTTATTAAAAAAGTCGGGTATGTGGATTGTCATTTTGGCACTGTCGCTTAGTGGGTTGTCGTTTGCAACTCAAGCGAATGCAGCTACGAAAACGCAAGATGTAACCCGGGGGGAATATATCTCAGCGATTGTTAAGGCACTTGAATTTGAACTAAGTGACGGCGAGGCACTGGCGTTTACCGATGTAGATGCGCAATTGGCGCCTTACGTGGAAGCAGCACAGAAAATGGGCCTCATCAAAGGAGCTACTTCAACGACTTTCAAGCCGGATCAGAAGCTGACACGCGAGCACGCATTCCTAATTGCGTCCCGGGCCATTAAGTCAGAAGAAGTCTTCTCAACTGATTTACTTGATAAATTCAAAGACAAGAGTTCATTTAAGACAAACGAATCCGCGGAACTTTCAAGAAGTGTCGGACTTGGCCTGTTACAAGGATTTGAAGACGGCACGGCAAAACCTCAAAAGCTTGTAACAAAAGTACAAGTTACTAAAATTATTGATCGGTTGCTAAGTGCATATAACGTGGAACCGCCATCGAATTCAGTTTCGCTGCGCATTTTAGGAACATCTGATTTGCATACGAATTTTGTTAACTATGATTATTATCAGGATAAAGTATCGAATGAAGTCGGACTCGCAAAAACAGCGGTCTTAATTGAAGAGGCGCGTGCAGAAAACCCAAACAATCTCCTATTCGATAACGGGGATTTGATCCAAGGAACGCCTCTTGGGGGTTATAAAGTAACGGTAGACAAGCTTGAAAAAGGTGAACTTCATCCGGCACTGGCTGCCCTTGAGTCACTTAATTATGATGCTAGTACATTAGGCAATCATGAGTTCAACTATGGTCTGGACTATTTGGATTCGGTGTTGGAGGAAGCGCCATTCCCAGTATTGAATGCCAATGTCTATGATGCAAAAACGAAGAACAATCGCTACACACCTTACGCTATTTTCAATAAAGAAGTTGTCGATGGGGTAGGCGAGGCGCATACGTTGAAAGTTGGCGTTATTGGTGTTGTTGCACCGGGGATCGTCCGCTGGGACCGTGCACTACTTGACGGTAAAGTAACTGTAGAAGATGCAGCGAATACAGTTGAGAAATTCATCCCCGAGATGAAGGGTCAAGGCGCAGATATTATCGTGGTTTTATCACACTCAGGAATGGGAGATGAAATCCATACTGTTGATGAAGATGATGTAACGTATCAAATTTCACAACTCGATGGTGTAGATGCAATTTTGACAGGCCATAACCATGCAGTATTCCCAGGAGATTTTGGGGATCTTAAAAACATTGATATGGAACAGGGAACAGTAAACGGAACACCTGTCGTTATGCCGGGTAAATTTGGTAGCCACTTGGGCATCATTGATCTTGAACTTGAAAAATCAGGTGATCAATGGGCTGTTATCAAAGGCAAAGGGGCAGTGCGTGAAATTGATAAAAAATCAGACAAAGTTGTTCAAAAAGTAATCGATGCAGTAAAAGAAGCACATGAAGGAACAATCAAGTATGTGCGCAGTCCAGTAGGAAAAACAACGGCACCAATCAATAGTTACTTTGCTGTTGTGAAAGACGATCCTTCGATACAACTCGTAACAAATGCACAAAAATGGTTCGTTGAAGATAAGATTAAAGGCACTGAATACGAGAAACTGCCCGTTCTATCATCTGGCGCCCCATTCAAAGCGGGTGGCCGTAATGGAGCAAACTATTACACTGAAATACCAACAGGTGAAATAGCCATTAAAAACGTGGCAGACCTTTATGTATTCGACAATACAGTGTTCGCGCTTGTTATGACAGGTGCAGATGTTAAAGAATGGCTTGAAATGTCAGCAGGTCAATTTAACCAAATTGACCCGTCATCTAAAGAACAACAAAACTTAATTAACGAAGAGTTCCGTACGTATAACTTCGATGTTATCGATGGTGTCACATATGATTTTGACGTCACTCAACCTGCTAAATATGATTATGCTGGAAAAACGATTAATGACTCAGCTAATCGAGTTGTCAATTTGCAGTATGATGGAAAACCGATTGATCCAAAACAAAAATTCATCGTAGTGACGAATAATTACCGTGCAAGCGGAGATTTCCCCGGTGTACGCAGTGCGACAGATTCAATCGATTACGCCTATGAAAACCGCCAGGCAATTATGGATTACATGATTGACGTAGGTACAATCGATCCATCTGCAGACAGTAACTGGGCGTTCGTACCCTTGAATGAAAGTATCAATGTTACATTTGAAACGTCTGAGAAGGCGAAAGAATTCATCCCACAAGGAAGCGGTATTGAATACCTGTCTCCAACTGAAGAAGGTTTCGCGAAGTATTCATTGAAATAAAAATGATGTACTGAATGAAAACGCATAAAGGCGAATAAATTCCCTTTATGCGTTTTTTCATCATTAGCGAATGGTTGGTTGAGACAGATTGCTCGGGAGAACAACATCATTTTGATAGAAGAAAACGTATCGCCAAAAGTAAACAACCTACAACCCCAAATGGGCCCTCAATGCCTTTGAGACCTCCGTCAATTCCTCGTCATCCATCAGATAATACCAGACCCCATTCATCATTTGACCATTCCCGCCTTGGAAGTTAAGCTGTTCCACTTTTCCTAAAGCAGAACGGTAATTTTTTTGAACATCCGTCATTGCAACGATTGTATCCGAACGTCCAGTATCGCCTTCGCGCTCATCCACGCCTAGTAATAGGACAGAAAAGGGATCCTGTTTCTTGAAAATAACCTCCGCTTCACGCATCACTGAAATTTCGCGCTCGATTGGTTCATGCATTTCCGCTACGGTGCCTACAGCATTCATATAGAAGACGACGAGCCAAATGGTAGGGATGCCTACTATCGATGCGAGAATACTACTAATCAGTATCCATTTTTCTTGTTACTCATATGCAATCTCCTTTGTTAACGGCTTTTGTATAATTCAATATCCGCAAGTAGTGGCGTTGTATTCATCCGAAGGAAAAGTCATTGATCCTCTAAGTAGTCTGAATTGGTATAAAAGTAGTGCTATTATCCCTCAATAGCTATATAATCTAAATAGGATAAAAGATCGTGGGGGGAAATGATGAAATTTACTGTAGCGAGAAAATTATGGGCGGGTTTTTCAACAATTTTGGTATTACTTGTAATTGTCGGCGTGATAGGTTTATTGACGTCTATTCGTCTGAACTCGGATTATACCTTTTTACTAGATGACCGTGTAAAAAAAGTTGAGTTAGTAGATGAATTCATCTTAAAACATAACGAAATTCAAGATGATGTGCGAGGCTTTATGTTATTCAAGGATGATTCACTTTTGGAGACACGTACAGAACATGTAAATCGTTACAACGAATTATACGACAAATTGCACGTTATTCTAATTAAGAAAGACCATCAAATGTTATTGGAAGAACTTGAAGTGGCGCGAACAAAATATTTAAATCTGCAAAATGAAATTGTATTAAATGTCCAAGATGGAAAAGATCAAAAAGCATCAGCACTTGGGCGGGCATCTTCCAATGTTGGCTCGCTTGTCTTGGAAAATGCAAAGATTATCAAAGAGGGACAATACAAGGAATTAGAGGAAACACGCACTGAATTGAAAGGTTTAGTGGCCGTTTCGAAACTACTTATTATCGGTACGATTATTTTTGCAACGATTGCTGGTATCATAATATCCTTATTAATCAGTCGCAATATCTCGCGTCCAGTACGTGTTGTGACAGAGGGCTTGAATGAAATCGCGGCGGGGAATTTGACGATTGATTTACTAGTGGTTAGCAATAAAGATGAAATCGGAGATATGGCGGCAGCGTTCAATAAAATGGGGACAGATGTCGCGAATATGGTTCGTAAAATCAACGTTTCAGCTGCTCAATTAGCAGTTCAGTCAGAAGAATTATCTGCGAGTTCCGAAGAAAGTATGGCCTCTTCAGAAATGGTTGCCAAGACCGCTGAAAATCAGCTGATCGGCAGTGAACAGCAGCAGAGGATTATTCGACAGTCTAGTTCATCTATGGAAGAACTATCATTAGGCGTTGCTGAAATTGCGACTAATAATGAAGAGATGCTACAGGCGGCAGAAACCGTAGCGAACCTTGTTACAACAGGATCGAGTGTAGTAGGGGAAATGTCAAATCAGATGTCGACAATCCATTCAACAATCCAAGAATCTTCCAAAATTATGGAGGAAATGGCACAGCATTCGAATGAAATTCAAAAAGTTACGACGCTCATTACGACAATTGCCGAGCAAACGAATTTACTAGCACTCAATGCAGCAATCGAAGCTGCACGTGCAGGGGAATACGGTAAAGGTTTTGCGGTTGTAGCAGAGGAAGTCCGGAAATTGGCAGAACAGTCGAAGACGTCTGCTACGGAAATCGGTAAGATGGTAAGTATGATTCAAAATGCCTCGAAACGGGCCGTCACTTCCATTACGGCAGGAAATGAGCGAGTAGATAGCGGTATCGCAGCAACCGAGCAGTCACGTCTTGTTTTCGAAGAAATTCAACAAGCAGTCGGGGATGTTGCTGCTAAAGTCGAAACGGTATCTGCTGCAATTGAGGAAATCCAGGCGATGGCAGAAGACGTAAGCCATGGTGCTGACGAAATTGAACAGTTGAGTGGTGAAGCTGCTGCTGCTGCAGGCGATACAAGCGCAGCAACGGAAGAACAGCTAGCGGTCAATCAGGAAATTTCATCAAGTGCACAAACATTATCGAAACTTGCCGAAGATCTTCAAGTGGAAATGAAGCATTTCAGAGTATAATAGCAAAAAAAGCGAACAACAGTCTCCGGACACGTTGTTCGCTTTTTTTTGGATAGGAAAAGTAACCAGCAAATAACTTGATCACCTACTGGGTGCTATGTGTATAGTTCCATTTGGATCGCTTTGGATTGAATGACTACTATACCATTACCCGGATGTCTGAATGTGTAGGGATGCGACTTTGTCGCACCCCTACACACTATTACCGTTAATCGTATGGTGGTCCTTCATCCGTCGCACTCCAAATGCATTTGTACACAGAGTGCAGAAACTTTTTGGAACGAAAGAATAGAGGGGCATCTACCTGGAGAAAAGCCGCCAAAGATGCAATTTTGGCGGCTGATGCTTTCTTTATGGTTTTTTCTTTCTTAATTAAAGAAGAGTCACATTCTATAGGACTTCACATGATTAGATGCATACTCTTTGTTAAGAGTAAGCAAGAAGCACATTATCCAACGTGCAAGAGTGCCAGAAATTGCATCTTCGGGCACTTACAATCCCTATAGAAAGTCATCTATTCGTTTCATTCAAACATACCTGCATTTTTCACTTGAACATTGTAGGAACGCGACAGGCAACTATTCGTAACAGGATTACTGAAAAAAGTGTGGCTAGAAGTGACGAAGTCACTTCTAGCCGCACTAGGACCCCTCAGTAAATCTGTCATGAATAGTTAGCCGTAAGCGGGCCGGAAATAATCCAGTGAAAATAAAGGTCTTCAAGCCCTTCTCGCAAGTATTTTATGCGAATAAATGGTTAATCAACAGACGTTTTTTTACTCCTTACTTATTCAGCTTTCTTCGCTTGTTTTACATTGTAAATAAAGTTCGAAATAATTTTCGCTGCATGTTCACGTGTTGTAGATTGACCAGGCATGAATTTACCGTCAGAACCTGTAGTGATTCCAAGTTCGTGAAGCATTGAGATAGCGTTTACTGCTTCTGCATCATAGTTACCGAAATCTGCATAGGGTGCTTTCGCTGTTGCTGTGTATTTTTTGCCTGTGTAATTTTCATACGCGCGTTCTAGCATTAACGCGAATTGTGCACGTGTCACTTTTTCACTCGGCATGAACTTGCCGTTAACGCCTTTAATAAGCCCGTTTTCGTATGCTGCAACAATTTCCGCTTTTGTATCCGCAGCATAGTTTTCGATATCGCTAAATGGTGCAGTACCTTCAGCTTTCAGGTCAAGTGCGCGGACAATCCAAGAAGCAGCTTGTGCACGTGTCATTTCTTTATTAGCACCAAATGTTGCATCATTACCTTTCAAAATTCCGCGGTAATAAAGATCTGATACGAACTGATAAGCCCAGCTATCGTAGGCAACGTCACTATAAGGGACTTTTGCTAGAATGCGGCCTTCAATTCCGGAGCTGATTGTACCGATGGATTTCATATGATCTGCGAAATTCTCCCAGTCTGAGAAGCCTGGTTCACTGGCACGTCCTTCTTCATATGCTTTTTTAAGAACTTCATAGTTGTCGCCGCCTTGAGCAGTGAAGACATTAGTTGTAATTTTATACATTTTATCAGCTTCTATTTCCTTACCGCCAACCGTCATTGAGATGACACGATTGCCGATTTTAGCTTCTGGGTTGAAAATCAGTTTCATGCCAGAAACGTGAAGGAAACCACCATCTTCTTCCGGGTACTTCTCAACAGATCTTTCAAAAACAGTTTTCAATTCTGCACCGCTTAATTCCATCAATGCAAGTGTATTACCAAATGGCAGTACGGAAATTGCTTGACCGTATGTAATAGGTCCTTGTGGAATTGAAGTTCGGATGCCGCCTCCATTTTGGAATGCGATAACAGTTGAAGGGTCAATTTCTTTCGCTTTAGCGAGCATGCCGTCCGTAATGATATTCCCTAGATTCGTTTCGCCTGCACGAACACCGCCTAGATTACGGAGGCCACTAAGGAATACGCCAGCAGTCGCGCCAGTTGGTTTCTCCATTGTCGCTTTGACTTTATCAGAATACGGTTTAATAAGTTCAGCTGCGTCAGCATCGACTGCAGCATTTTCACCGCCGACTGCATGAAGGACACCACTGTAATCTTTGATGACACCTTTTTCATCAAATGTGATGTCAAGTTGCCCTAAAAACTTGTTGTACTCATTCGCCTGAACGATAATGACAGGTTCAGTATCCTTATTAACTACGAAAGGTTCGTCAAGTTTAACATGGGTGTGCCCCCCGACAATGACGTCGATACCTGGTACATTTTTAGCGAGAAGTAGGTCGTTGTCGACATTATCCGAGTCATTATATCCGATATGAGTAAGTGCGATAATTTTGTTCACACCGGCTTTTTCGAATGCAGCAACCGCTTCTTTTGCTTCCACGATATAGTTTGTGAAAGTCACTTTCTCAGGGCTTGAAATGTCTTTTGTTTCTTCTGTCGTTAGACCGAAAATCCCAACTTTCTCACCATTCACTTCTTTAATAATTCCGTTATAGATTTTACCATCTTCGGCTTTTGTCTCGACTGTTTTTGATTGAAGACCATCGAAAAGGGGGTCTGCTGAGAAATCAGTGTTTGCGCCAACGAATGGGAATTTAGCACCTTTGATGAAATCTACTAGCGCTTTGTGTCCTTCTGTTGAAGCGCCAAGGTCGAACTCATGGTTGCCGAATGTCATGGCATCGTATCCGAGATAATTCATGACTGCGAGATCAGCTTGTCCTTTAAACTCATTGAAGTAAAGCGTTCCAGAAAATACGTCGCCTGCGTCAAGGAGAACATTGTATGGCTTTTCTTTCTTGAGCTTTTTGACTAGTGCTGCACGTTCCGCTGTTGTAGCGAGATTTGCGTGCGTATCATTTGTGTGAAGAACCGTCATCGAGAAGTCACCAGTTGCCGCAACTGGTGTTTCAGCTGCCATAACGGGTGTAATTGCAACTGAACTTAATAGAAGCATAGCCGCTGCTGTACTTTTAACGTATTTAGTAGACATAGTCCACCTTCCTTTTCGTTTTTTGTGCTATTTTGTCATCAATTGACTTTTTGAATAGATAACGAAATAGTCTGCACTTCAAGTGTATCAGTAAGGTCATTAATGGACAAATTAAATTTCTCTAAATTGGTATAAAAAATACCGAAGAGAATGAATTCATTCTCTTCGGCATATACTATTACTGTGCTGAATAATATTGTACTAGACCTTGATAGATTGACTCTGCATAGATTTCCAGGTAAGCATCGCTCGTTAGCTTTTTAAAGTCATCCGCATTTGAGATGAAAGCGAGCTCGACGAGTACAGCAGCGACGTTGGTATTACGGATAACGTAAAAACGATTGTCCTTCACACCACGGTTAACCATGTTAGCCTTTTTAACAAGATTATTTTGGATGTAAGTGGCTAAGGATTTACTTTCGGCCGAGTTAGCATTCAAGGATGAATCGAAGTACGTTTCAGACCCTTTTGCTGACTTCGATGTGGCTGAATTCACGTGAATTGATACAAATGTTTCCGCAAAATTATTTTTGGCAAAATTTGTACGTTGCTCAAGTGATAGGTAAGTATCATTTGAACGTGTCATAACTACTTTTGCACCTGCTTTTTTTAGTTTTGCTTCTACTAGTTTACCAACTTTTAACGTGATGGCTTTTTCTGTTACCTTATTTGCCGCAGCACCTGGATCATGTGCGCCGTGACCTGGATCTAAGACGATTATTCGATTATTAAGTGGATTTCCGGATTGATTTAACAGTTTTAAATAAGCTTTATTAACAAACCCTGTTTTCGAATTCACCCGAACCTTTGCCCAATCACCATCTAGTGATAGCACTTCAACTTTTTGGCCAAGTGTTAATGCAGCGATAACTGAGGAGTTAGTGCTAGCACTTTGTCGCAAGTTTAGGCTTTTCACTGTTACTTTACCGATTAGGTTGCCAGTCACGGTAGGTTCCTCAGGAATAGCCGGTTCTTCAGGCGTGACAATGTCGTCATCAGGTGTTTCTGTTCCAGCTTCAACTGTGTAGCGTGCATTGATATAGCCTTCACCTTCGTCAAGAAGGATAAGTAGCCAGTCGCCTGTTTGTCCCACTACTTCAACAATATCATTATTATTAAGTCGCTGAATGACGTCTCCATCGATTGATGGAAGGGAGCGGACGTTTAACGTTTCACCGCTTGTGACTACTTTAGCAAAATAGGTTCTTGACGTTTGATCAGGTAGTTTAACGGGTAAAGCATACTTATCATTCATCGCGCGAGCTAGGAATAACGAGAATTGTGAACGAGTCAAGAAAGCGTTCGGTAGGAACTTTCCTGCATCACCTTTTGTTACTCCGGCGTAATATAGGCCATTGACACGTTCAGCGTATGAATGATTTTTCATATCTGCAAACATCATTGGTTTATCGGCAGAAATCTGTTCAGAAAGATTGAAAGCGACCGCGAGTGCATTACCCATTTCGTCACGTTTCAAGTTTTCGTTCGGTTTGAAGCTTCCACTAGAGTCTGCTTTAAAATAGCCGAGTGAAACGGCACGGCTTACATACTCATACTGTTCAGTGCCAGATTTAACGTCTTTGAACTGTAAAGATGGGGTAGGGATGTCCTGTTTTTTTGCAGCAATGACAAGCATTTTAGCAGCTTGTGCACGCGTTAGGTTATTACCTGGTTTAAATTTGGAAATCCCTTTTTCTATGTAACCTTTAATAATGTCAAGATCTGCTATGTAATTGACCTCTTCAAAATATTCCTTGTCAGGTGTTACGTCCGTGAACTGTGTTTTTGCAAAAGATTGTCCCGGGACCATGGAAACGAGTGTGAAAATCATTATCACCATTGCTGCCCACTTAATTGTTTTCATTGTGTCCTCCCTTGATTTACTAGAGTCGTAGCTTCATTTTACCAGTGATGTCTATGTATTGCTATACTGATAAATAACTATAATTGAATTTTTATATAAATAAAACCGGATGTTCCTTTTAGTGGAACACCCGGTAGTAATAAATTAGTTAGTGAGACGATCAGTGAATTTCTTGAACTGACTTGCAGTTACTTTATCACTTAGACCGAAATTACCATCGCCATAACCGGTTGTAATTTCATTGTGATAAAGAATATTAATATATTCATTTGCCCAATGATCTGTTGGAACATCTTTGAAGGAAGTTTCTGTAGATCCTTTAAGATTGAATGCTTCTACAAGTACTTTAGCAAGTTGCGCACGTGTCATTTCACCACTAGGATTAAATTTACCGTTATCACCAGAGAAGATACCTGCATCTGACACTGCAATGATGGCATCATATTGTGGATGATCTGCAGCTACATCAGAAAAGGTAGATTGAGTGCTCGTTTTTTTCAAATCCAGTTCTTGGACAAGTGTCACAGCAATTTCAGCACGAGAAGCGTATGTAACCGCCTTTTTAACTGCAGTTGGTGCATCAGCCGATGCGACGAGAGAGCCAGCCGTGAAATCATTTACTCGTCTCGCGCCGATATAACGGCTACCCCAGTAAGCAGGGTCGTTTATTGACGAAATCATGACACCCTTGCTTGAAGAAGAGTGGATGAATTTGCCGGAACCAATGTAAATTCCATCATGCGAAACTCCACTTCCGCTTGTATTGAAGAATACAAGGTCGCCTGTTTTTAAATCACTTTTTGCAACAGATGTTCCCATAGCATACTGTTGGTCAGCCGTTCTAGGGATGGAAATCCCTTGTTGTTTAAATACGTATTGCGTATATCCTGAGCAGTCGAAACCGGAAGTGGTTGTCCCTCCATATGAATAAGGTGTACCTATATATGATCGAGCTGTGTTTACGAGATTAGTTGCAGAATCTGCCGAAGCCATGGACGGGATGGACGTTGAAAATAGTATGCTTGCAAAAACTAGTAATAAAAGACGTTTCATTCGTTTCTCAAAATCCCCTTTCGCACATTTAATAGAGTGTGCTTTGTCTGTCAACATCTTAGCATAGCTAAACCTCTAATTCGATTACAGTTACATTACAATAGTATTACAACGCTTTCATTTTGCCCAAAGGTAGTCTTAAAACGCCATTTGACAGGATTCCATTCTATCAAATGGTGTTTTTGTTATGGGAAGTAAATAGTGTTAGATTGCAGTATTGCTGTCGAGAGGTCGAATGTCAGAGGATATGCTATAATTATTGAATCTAAATAAAGGGCTTACTAGTTAGGTTATTGAAAGATGGGGTTGAGAGATGAAATGAGAAAAATAGTCGTATTCAGCAATATGTATCCATCAACGCAACATCCAACATACGGTCTTTTTGTAAAAAATCAGGTTGGCCTTCTTCAGTCTGCTGGTCTTGATATCGATGTAGTTGCTATTGCGGATCCTGGAAAAGGGAAAATACAGGCATTAAAAAAATACATGACATGGTTAGTCCGTTCTTTTTCATATATGATGAAAAATCGTAAGCATTTATCCTTAACACATGCGCATTATGCGTTTCCAACAGGAGTCATTTCATTAATCGGGAAAAAAGTGTTTGGTATTCCTTATGTTGTGACTGTTCATGGTGGAGATATCGATAAGATGGCGGCGAAGAGTCAGCGCATTGCTGATACAACCAAAAAAATCTTACAACAAGCGGAATCGGTCATTGTTGTCGGCGACAAACTTCGGGAAGATGTGATAAATAACTTCGAAGTTCCGGAAACGAATGTGCATGTCATGAGTATGGGTGTCGATACATCCGTTTTTAACTATGTAGCTAAAGTAGAAGCGAGGGAAAGTCTTGCCCTTCCTATAGAAGAGAAAATATTGATCTTTGTCGGAAATGTGATTCAAGCGAAAGGCCTTCTTGAACTTGTCGAAGCATTTGATTCATTGAAAATGTCCTTCCCTGATAGTTCGTTGTATGTAATTGGTTCGCAGAAAGACGGTCAATTTGTCGAGGAGTTACGGACATTCATCCGAGAAAAGGATGTTGAAGATATTCATTTTAAAGAGCCTCTTGTTCAAGCCGATTTGTCACTTTGGATGTCGGCGGCTGATGCGCTTGTACTGCCTTCCTATCATGAAGGGTTCGGATTGGTTGCACTCGAGGCAATGTCGGCTGGAACGAAAGTTGTCGCAACGAACGTTGGAGGGCTTTCTTATTTGTTGAAAGATGGAGCAGGAATTCTTGTTGAGCCGAAAGATCCTGATTCATTGTCGAAAGGTTTATGGACTGCACTGGATGAGAATTCTACTGTCATCGATGAAGCAGTCGTGCAGGCGAAAATTGCGCAGCACTCATATGGGAAGATTTTAGAGGACTTAGTGTCGATTTATCGTTCAGCCGAGAAGGGGCAGGTTGATCAAAATGAATAAAATGATGAAAATTATCGGTGCTGTTGCGGTTATTAACATTGTTGCCAGGCTGTTCGGATTTGCAAGGGAAATGGCGATTGGCAATCAATATGGTACATCTTCAACTGCGGATGCGATTATAACTGCTTATACAATACCGAATTTCATTTACCTTGTAGTTGGAGGAGCATTGACGACGGCGTTCATATCTGTCTACCATTCGACAAGGACAGATAAAGCATTGTTCGTGCGTAAATCATTTACGACAGTTCTTGTAGCAGCGGTTGCGATAACGGCTGTATTGATGATCTTTACAGATCCACTCTTGCATTTGTTTTTCAAAGATTTGACTGCTGAAGAATTTGCGATGACGCGAACTCTTTACCTATGGATGATGCCGTCTTCGATTATCCTTGTTTTATCGACATGGATGAGCGGTGTATTGAATGTTAACGGCAAGTTTAACTTGTCCAGTCTTGCAGTCCTTCTATATAATGCGTCATTCGTCGGAATTGCTGTTGTGTTGACAAGTTATTTCGGCCCTGAATCGTATGGAATTGGTGCAATGGTTGGTGCGTTAGTAATGGGTGCATTCTTATATGTTGGGCTTCGGAAGTCAAAACTCTATTCTTTGAAGCCTTCATTCGCGATGTCTGTTGATACGAAACGTTTATGGGTGATTGCATTGCCAATCTTGTTCGGAGGCGCTTCGTTGCAATTTTATTTTGTTATTCATCGGATTGTTGCTGATGGGCTTGGAGAAGGGACAATTTCGGCGGTCAATTTTGCGTCTAAATTGACGGGTTTCCCCCAGGCAATCATGATGACTGCGGTGACGACGGTTATCTATCCTCTTCTAAGTAAAAAACAAGGGGAAGGCGATATGGAAACAATCCGTGCGCTTTATAAAAAAGGAATGCTCTATCTGGTTGCATTGCTTGTACCGGCAACTGTGATCGCTTACTTTTTTGCAGAGCCGCTTGTCCGTCTCGTTTTCGAACACGGGGAGTTCTCTGAAAAATCGGTCCTGCTAACCGTGCCGATTTTCCGCGTATTTACACTGTCGATGTTTTTCCTTGCTGCGAATACCTATATAACACGATTCTATTATGCAAAAGCCAATTCCCTAGTGCCTGTCATATTCAGTTTGATAAGTGTCTTTGGGATTAATATTGCGGTTATCTATTTGATGATTGACTCGTATGGTGCTTCAGCAATTGCATACGGTACGGTCATTAGTGCCGCGGTGAACTTCGTGATGCTCGCTATTTATGCGAGAGTGAAGTGGAAGTTATAATTTACTATAGTGATGGAGTTGCCCTGGAATATGCAGGGCAACTTTTTTTATTGGTTTTGAGGGGGCGCCCGAGAATATCTACGGTTGAACCGAACAAAACTACATGTCGACCAATCAAATCAATCTCCAATATTACTTTATATTTCCCGGAAAATAGGTTATTCTGAAAGATGTGAAGTGTTTAATAATATAACGATGACCGCAGAATGATTGGAGTGTTTTAATTGGTAGTCAAAGAGAAAATTGGGAATTGGTTCGAACATTTTCATACCTATCCAGAAGTGAGCTGGAAAGAAGTAAAGACAACTGCGAAATTGGCAGAAATTTTAACGGAAATGAATGTATCCCATCATACATTTGACGATGTGACTGGGGTAATTGCAGAAATAGGTGAAGGCGACCGAGTTATCGCGGTACGCGCCGACATCGATGCATTGTGGCAGGAAGTCGGCGGCGTCTATAAGGCGAATCATTCTTGTGGGCATGATGCGAATATATCAATGGTGTTAGGCGCGCTGAGTTATTTGCAACAAGAGGCACTGGGCAGCCGGATCCGATTTATTTTCCAACCAGCAGAAGAAAAAGGCAATGGTGCAAACTCGATGATTGAGCGAGGAGCGGTAGACGACGTTACCTATTTGTTTGGTGTGCATTTGCGCCCACAGGAAGAAATTCCATTTGGAAAAGTGACACCAGCAATTCATCACGGGGCGGCGGTGTTCCTTGAGGGGAAAATCATTGGTGACGATGCGCATGGTGCACGTCCCCAGCAAGGAAACAATGCACTCGATCCGTTATTTGCGATTGCACAGTTTGTGAAAACAATCCATTTTTCACCTTACGAAGCGTACTCAGCAAAACTGACAAAAGTGCAGGCGGGCGGAGATAGTCTCAATATTATTCCTGGAACCGCGACGTTTGCAATCGATGCCAGAGCACAATCGAATGTGGTATTGGGGGAGCTGAAGGAACGTATTTCCAAAGGGATTCAAGCAATTGGACAAATGCACGGTGTGGAAATAGAATTGGCATGGAGTGATTATACGCCTGCTGCAGAAGTATCCGAAGAAGCGACAATTATTGCCCGGGAAGCTATTTTGGCAACGGTCGGGGAAGAAGGATACGCACCCGATGTCATTACATCAGGCAGTGATGATTTCCATTTCTACACGATTCATAATCCGAAATTAAAAGCCGCTATGATTGGCATAGGGGCAGATCTTGGTCCAGGGCTCCATCATCCCGACATGACGTTTAACAAGGAAGCGCTTGATATCGGAGCGCGTGTTTTGGCGGAAACGTTGAAAAAAGCATCTTATTTGAATGAATAAATGGAAGAGACCTTCTTACACCGCTACAATTGCAGTGGAAAGAAGGTCTCTTTTATTATTGTTGCTCTAGAAGTTTTTTTATTCAGAGAAGTGAAGTGTCTACGTTTCGTAGCGTTTTATCCTATAACTATAAAATTAGAATCGAAAGGTAGAAGAACGCTTTACAATTTCACTTTGAAATTGCAAGAGTCCTCTATTTCTTCAAATCTAATTTAATTTTGTAATGACAAGAGAAGCGTTTACGTTTGTTTGTGTGCCTCCTGCCAAAGTCTGAAGGGTAACTGCTGCAGCAGAAGAATGATTTCTAAGGGTAAGAACATCACTTGCTGCTATGGTAATAATAGCCTGACCGTTGTTTTGCTGAGTGCCTGCACCTGAACCGTAGACTGTACCCGTAACCTGCGCACCATTTAAAAATAGTGCGAATTGGCTGGGTTCTACACCCGACACGGAGAAAGTAACCAGGTAGTCTCCCAGAGTAGTAAATGAAACTTGTGTAGTTCCGGTGGCATGCGTAATTCCAGCTGTCATTATTCCATTTGAATCAAAAGGAATATCAGCATCTATAGCTACCGTCTGACCAGCTAGATTGTAAATATACGCGTATTCGGATAATCCGCCGGATGCTCCAGTAGCGCCAGTAGCACCAGTAGATCCAGCAGGTCCAGCAGGTCCAGTAGATCCCGTTGCCCCGTTAGTTCCGTTAGCTCCAGTCGGTCCAGCAGGTCCAGTA
>NZ_JADPRX010000025.1:60000-61681 GCF_017347125.1 Sporosarcina sp. E16_3 | reverse complement strand
TAATTGCAAGTACTTTTTTTAATGAACGGTACTTATTCGCTCAAAACTGAATAAAACAGACATTGTGCTACACAGAATCAGGGTAATCAAGCCCTTTTCAAAATTGGTTAAGTCCTCGATCGATTAGTATCCGTCAGCTCCACACGTCGCCGTGCTTCCACCCCAGACCTATCAACCTCATCTTCTTTGAGGGATCTTACTTACTTGCGTAATGGGAAATCTCATCTCGAGGGGGGCTTCATGCTTAGATGCTTTCAGCATTTATCCCGTCCATACATAGCTACCCAGCGATGCCTTTGGCAAGACAACTGGTACACCAGAGGTATGTCCATCCCGGTCCTCTCGTACTAAGGACAGCTCCTCTCAAATTTCCTGCGCCCGCGACGGATAGGGACCGAACTGTCTCACGACGTTCTGAACCCAGCTCGCGTACCGCTTTAATGGGCGAACAGCCCAACCCTTGGGACCGACTACAGCCCCAGGATGCGATGAGCCGACATCGAGGTGCCAAACCTCCCCGTCGATGTGGACTCTTGGGGGAGATAAGCCTGTTATCCCCGGGGTAGCTTTTATCCGTTGAGCGATGGCCCTTCCATGCGGAACCACCGGATCACTAAGCCCGTCTTTCGACCCTGCTCGACTTGTAGGTCTCGCAGTCAAGCTCCCTTATGCCTTTGCACTCTACGAATGATGTCCGACCATTCTGAGGGAACCTTTGGGCGCCTCCGTTACTCTTTAGGAGGCGACCGCCCCAGTCAAACTGCCCGCCTGACACTGTCTCCTGCCCCGATAAGGGGCATGGGTTAGAAGTCCAATACAGCCAGGGTAGTATCCCACCAACGCCTCATCCGAAGCTAGCGCTCCGGAATCCAAGGCTCCTACCTATCCTGTACAGGCTGCACCGGAATTCAATATCAGGTTACAGTAAAGCTCCACGGGGTCTTTCCGTCCTGTCGCGGGTAACCTGCATCTTCACAGGTATTATAATTTCACCGAGTCTCTCGTTGAGACAGTGCCCAGATCGTTACGCCTTTCGTGCGGGTCGGAACTTACCCGACAAGGAATTTCGCTACCTTAGGACCGTTATAGTTACGGCCGCCGTTTACTGGGGCTTCAATTCGAAGCTTCGCTTGCGCTGACCTCTCCTCTTAACCTTCCAGCACCGGGCAGGCGTCAGCCCCTATACTTCACCTTGCGGTTTTGCAGAGACCTGTGTTTTTGCTAAACAGTCGCCTGGGCCTATTCACTGCGGCTCTCTCGGGCTTTAACACCCTACCAGAGCACCCCTTCTCCCGAAGTTACGGGGTCATTTTGCCGAGTTCCTTAACGAGAGTTCTCTCGATCACCTTAGGATTCTCTCCTCGCCTACCTGTGTCGGTTTGCGGTACAGGCACCTCCCGCCTCGCTAGAGGCTTTTCTTGGCAGCGTGAAATCAGGGACTCAGAGAATAATCTCCTTGCTGTAACAGCTCAATGTTATAGGAACGGGATTTGCCTCATTCCACACCTCACTGCTTAGACGCGCATGACCAACAGCGCGCTCACCCTATCCTACTGCGTCACCCCATTGCTCAAACGGCGGGGAGGTGGTACAGGAATATCAACCTGTTGTCCATCGTCTACGCCTTTCGGCCTCAACTTAGGTCCTGACTAACCCTGAGCGGACGAGCCTTCCTCAGGAA
>NZ_JADPRX010000025.1:0-55000 GCF_017347125.1 Sporosarcina sp. E16_3 | reverse complement strand
CGCATGCTTCTCTAAAACAAATTTAAATAGAAGGGTTGTCCCCCTTCTATCGAATTCGTAGTCGGAACATTTAAGGTGTTCCGGTAGAAACTTCCGAGCCATATTCTCGGTTTTATACGATATCCTCTATTTTATTCCCACTCGATTGTGCCGCCTGGCTTTGGAGACAGGTCATAGCATACGCGGTTTACATTTTTTACTTCGTTAATGATCCGGTCAGTGATTTTCAGAAGAATTGGCCAGTCGATTTGTTCCACTGTCGCTGTCATCGCATCTACTGTGTTGACGGCACGAATAATGATTGGGTATTCATACGTACGCTCGTTGTTGCGTACACCGACAGACTTGAAGTTCGGAATGACTGTAAAGTATTGCCAAACTTTCTGATCCAATCCTGCGAGTGCAAATTCTTCGCGTAAAATAGCATCTGATTCGCGTACCGCTTCAAGACGATGAGGCTCAATTTCACCTAAAACGCGCACACCTAGACCAGGTCCTGGGAATGGTTGGCGATAGACCATATCATGCGGAAGACCTAACTCAACACCACATGCACGTACTTCATCTTTGAATAATTGGAATAACGGCTCCACTAATTCAAATTGCATATCTTCTGGAAGCCCTCCAACATTATGGTGAGATTTGACGACTTTATGTGTTTTCGTGCCGGATTCTACGATATCCGGATAGATTGTTCCTTGTGCTAAAAAGTCAATTCCTTCAAATTTGCTCGCTTCTTCTTCAAATACGCGAATAAACTCATTGCCGATAATTTTACGTTTCTCTTCTGCTCCGTCTACCCCTTTTAGTTTGCCTAAGAAACGCTCGCTCGCATCCACGTAAATAAGGTTTTCTTCCAAGTCTTTTTCGAACATTTGAATAACGCCCTCAGACTCGTTTTTACGCATTAAACCATGGTTTACATGCACACAAACTAATTGCTTGCCGATTGCCTTGATTAATAATGCTGCAACAACAGACGAATCTACACCGCCAGAAAGAGCTAATAATACTTTCTTATCGCCTATTTGTTTACGGACTAAAGCAACTTGGTCATCAATGAAATTTTTCATATTCCAGTTCGCTTCCGCTTTACATGTATGGAAAACGAAATCTTTTAACACTGCTTTCGTTTCTTCTTCACTTGGCCATTGCTCTAGCACTTCCAATGCTTTTGTTGATGGGTGATTTACGCTAATGACCGGAATATTCAAAGAATAAATTTCATCTAATACATCGATTGCTTCGCCATCAATGATATTATTTTTACCACCATTTAAAATAATCCCTTTTACCGTTTTTAACTGTTCAATATTTTGGGCCGTAAGATCATGAGGGTGAATTTCACTATATACACCTAAATCACGAATCCAACGGGCTATTGTCGTATTCTCACTACTACCTAAATCCAATACTAAAATGTTGTCCTGCTTCAAGATGATACAACCTCCTTGTAATTTTATTATTCCAGCCTTTTCCGGCTACTTTACAAATTTTTTCATCGCGCAACATAACTATATCCCAAACGGCCCACAAGGTCTTTTCAAATAGAGAAAAACGCGTCAGAAAGTCCAGCTTTCTGCGCGTCTCATCATCTATAAAAAAAAGCGAAAACAGCTCATATATATGAGCTGAATCCACCTACATAGTCAAGTCATTTCCGGTGACTTGTAGAAACATCCGAACCATATTATCGGATATATATGAGGGCATCTTGGGCTTATTCTTTTTTCATCTTACTTCTATTTACGACAAAAATCAACCTGAAGTCCTATTAATTAAGTCTTCCCATATTTCCTTCAATTCACACCAGTCGTGATCGGTAATATTTCTACCATACAAACCCTTTTCATATGCAGTTGTAAGCATTTTCATTCTTTCTCCACCGAAGTAGTTGTCAACCATCGTGGCATAATCAGATAATGTCATGCCAGTTGCTCGCTTCAGACCGGAACGATTTAGTTGCTTTAATAAACTGGTATAACGTCTTGTAAATGTAACCCAGTCGTCTTGATTAGTGCGATGGGTATACACGAGTACTTTAGGCAGCCATTTCACCCTACCAACGAATAGTCTCCAACCGGCAAAAATGACTATTAATCCAATTGCACCTACTATCCACATATTATTTCGGATCCAAGTACCTACAGATATAAAAATCTCACTAATTTTAAAGTTCCTACCTGTTTTAACCGTTTTTTCTGCCTGCTCTTTCTTTGATTGTTCAGGCTTTTTCACTTCCGGTGTTAATGTATCATCAAGGTTCAACTCGATATCGTATTCAATATCCGTTAAGCTATTAAACCCAATCGTCGGTTCATACGGCATCCAACCAATACCAGGCATATATGCTTCAACCCATGAATGCGCCTCATTATTCGTAATCTGATAAACTTTCTCATCCGCGTCATTTAAAACAAATTCACCGGGAGCGAAACCTTTTACCCAACGTGCTGGAATATCAATCGAGCGTAACATGACAACCATAGACGTGGAAAAGTTATCACAGTATCCCTTTTTGGTATCAAAGAGGAACTGATCCACATAATCATCGCCCGCTTTCGGAATAGCGACACCCTGCTGCGTATAGACAAAGCCATTTCTTCCAAAGTACCTTTCGATTGCCTTTGTCTTTTCGTACACACTTTCCTGGTTCTCTGTTATGTTTTTTGCAAGTTCCTTCACCCGCTCAGGTAATTGCTCTGGAAGTTGTAGGTACTGCGTTAAATCTTCAGCTACCCCTGAAAAGTCTTCCATCCTTGTGGCCCTTAACTTTTTCAAACTGTAGTCGGACTCTGTGAATTCGACTTGATACGAATCTAGGGCCTCTTCCTTGCCCTCGATTTCTGTACCGTACTTCCCTGCCCCTTCCGAGTATTGAAATACAACATCCTTTGTTGCGTATACTTTATTCATCCCATAAGGATAAACAATGAAAGGAAATTCTTCAGACACCTTCAAATCTGCAAGTAGTTGGGCCGTATCTTCCACATTCCCTTGACCCGCAATTTCCCCCATCTTCATACCAGGAATAAAACTAATTGGGACATCGTCAATAGATACCTGTTCCCAACCTTTAGAGGTGTATGTGTTTTTCGTTTCAATTTTCCAATATTGTTGGCTATCCACTTTTGCCTCAAAAACTAATGTGGAATCCTGCACAAACGAACCACCCAATGTGGAATCATTCATATCGTATCCACTTTTAGCTCCACCACCGCCGCCTCCCCCGCGGCCTTGTACAAGTGACTCAAAATAAGGAAACGGATCTGGCCAGATGGGATCTTGTTTCGGAAGAATGTTTGCAAACGCCCCACTTACAACGACTGCGAAAAGAAGTGGAATGGATATCGCTAGGAACGTACCTGTTGGAACAGATGTATTGTGTCTCTCCGCAAGCCTAGTAATCGCCAGCAAACCAAGAAGTAATAACCCCGTCACCATTATCCTGAAGATAGCGCCGTCTGCTGCATATCCACCGAAAGTATCAATGAACGCGATAAATAGAATAGTCATAATATAAAATAGCAAAATACTTTTTCTCACTTCAATCCAATGACGGATAAGATAGGTCGTCATCCACAGCAGCGCAAAAAACAAAACAGTCCTAAATGGATTTGTAATTCGCTCCCAGTCACCATTCATAATAATTGGTGCATTCTCAAGGAAGCTACCCGATAATCGGACCAGTGTTTCCTGCGTAAATAGTACCTTTTCAAAAAACACATAATGAGTCGCTAATACGATGAAGAGTAATTTTGTAGGAAGGACTATCCACCACTTTACTTTAATTAAGGCCAAAAAAAATGACAACGCAACAAATAATAAGAACAGTGATAAATGGTCTGAATTAGTTAATTCAATAACCGGAATGAGCCATTCTCTTAAAAGGATCAATGCGAGTATATACAGAATTAGGAGCAGTCGCCTATCAATTCGCGTTCCAGTCATAATCGCACCACCTCTTTAAAAGCATTCTTAAACTGCTCCCGCTCTAATAAATGTACGGTTATTCCCCTTGATTTTGCTAATCGAATATCATCTTCAATTCTTTGCAGTGCCGGATCATCCCTTTTCACCACGACCATGCATATGATGGAGTTAACATTTTTCACACTTAGCATAACCGATTGTATAAAAGGTCCGTCCGGGTTCCCCGTGATCAAAACAATACTGCCACCGTGCTGAAACGCAGTTCCAACGTCATTTAGCGACGCTTCATTGGTAGGCTTAATCTTCGCCAAGTGAACTAGCGCCATATGAAGTTGCTGTTCAGATTGTATAAATGGAAATAAGGAAGGATTAGGGCCCGTCGCCATTAAGGCAAGACCTGCCTGATGACTTGATGCTTCTTTCAATATCGAAGCAGTTAGTTCCACTAGTTCCTCAAACATTTCCGTCTCTCTACCATCCATGATTATAAATAACTCTTGGGATCGTCTATCTTCAAACTCCTTTGTCATCAAGGTCTGCGTTCTAGCAAACGACTTCCAATGAATCCATGTCACTCGATCACCTGACTGGTAATTGCGCACGCCCGTAGCCATCGTCATATCTTTGACGATATTTAATGGTGAGGCCATTGTACCTTGGTCATATTGCGTATTGAATGGAACATAATGAATACCTGTCATTTTCGGAAACACAAGAATCGTATTCTCTATTTCAATAAATCTCGTTTTCCGAAGCCATCCGAAAAAGTCGGAGATTTCAACTTTCACCCCTTGAAGTACATGTTCACCCCTGGGCATTTTTTCAATTTCGTATTCCCACTCAACTTCTTTACGAAATCCAAAAACAAACAGGCGTTTTAAATTTCCACCTGCCAACAAAACTATTTCCGGCTCCGTCCACCTTTCACTCGCAACGGTATAAAGCAAAGGAAATCGGCCTTTACGTTTAATTGATAAAGAAACAATCAACTTCTCGCCATTTTGCACATGAGGTGTCCGAATGGTACGTTCCACGGTCATTTTCGACATTGGATAGAAAAATAGTAATAAAGAATAGATTGTAAAAGGCAATATGATATAAAAAATAGTCCAGCTTACCATGCCGCCTTGGAACATAGCAAAAACAAATGTAGCAACCAAGACGAACAGTACAAATAGTAACCGGCTAGAAGTACCAATCATTTTCTTGGCAGTTGTCATTTCAACTGAACCTTATCTATGGGCACACGTACTTTCATTAAGATCCGTTCCACAATTTCCGACGTGGAAATCCCCTCATACTTAGCTTCAGGGCGCAAAATCATGCGGTGTCCAAATACGAATGGAGATAAATACTGAACATCATCGGGCGTAACAAAGGTTCTGCCTTTTATCATTGCATATGCCTGACACGCTTTCATAAGCGCAAGAGATCCACGTGGACTTACACCTAAATAGACATATGGATTATCACGCGTCTGCGCAGCACATTCCACGATATAGGATTTAATGGTGTTATCGACTTTAACCTCCGTTACAGCCTTCTGAAGTTCGATTAATTCTTCAAGTGATACCACCGTTTCCAACGTATCAATCGGAACGGCTTTCTCCGCACGATCAAGTACTTCAATTTCTTCAAGCTTTGTTGGATAGCCCATCTTCAGTTTGAATAGAAAACGGTCTAGTTGCGCTTCAGGTAACGGGTATGTCCCTTCATATTCAATCGGATTTTGTGTTGCCATAACAAAAAACGGTTGCGGAATCCGCATCGTTTCACCATCTATCGTTACCGTGGACTCTTCCATCCCCTCTAATAAAGAGGATTGTGTCTTTGGCGAAGTTCTATTGATTTCATCAGCTAGAATAATATTCCCCATGATTGGTCCTGGCCTAAATTCAAATTCCATTTCTCTTGGATTATAAATTGAAACACCGAGAACATCAGATGGAAGTAAGTCAGGTGTAAATTGAATACGCTTAAAATCTGCGCCAATTGACTTAGCTAACGCTTTTACCATCATCGTTTTTCCAACACCCGGCACATCTTCAAGAAGGACATGACCCCGGGCAAGAAGGGCGGTAACACTTAATTCGGCGATATCTCTTTTCCCAATCATCACTTTTTCGATGTTGGTTAATACTTTCTCAATCATCTCTTTATGTGTCATTTCAATTCCCCCATTTGTATATAAGACTCAACTTGTCCGAAAATTAACAAAACACACCTTTATAATACAGGATATCCCATTATCACACAACTTAAGCGTTGATAAGAAAAGCGCTGGAGGGCCTTAAGATAAAGTACCTTTTTGCCTTTAACTTAAGGACTGAAGTGACAGAAGAAGGCAACCTAAGACCGCGACGTCCTGTCGCAAAAGCTACATAACCCACTAAGTGTGGGCCCAAGGGCAAGGCGCTGGGGTCTAGACACTCCTTTAGGTGGAAAAACTATACTTTTCTTTCTAGAAAATAAAAAAAGACCCCCGTAGGAGCCCATAAATCACTTCCAAAAATCATCAAAAATCGTAATTGGCATATGCCGTTTATGCTTTGAACGGAGAAAATGATTCTCGATTGCTGTACGGGGCCCCTCCGGTAACTCTTTCCCCTCAAGATAATTGTCGATATCATCGTAGGTAACACCAAGTGCTACTTCATCAGGTATTGCTGGCTTGTCTTCTTCAAGATCCGCCGTCGGAACTTTCAAGTAGAGGTGTTCAGGGCAGCCCAGTTCCTTAAGGAGTTCTTTCCCTTGCCGTTTGTTCAACCTGTAGATTGGCATAAGGTCTGCACCGCCATCCCCGAATTTCGTATAAAACCCGGTAATCGCTTCCGCTGCATGATCACTCCCAAGAACAATACAATTATGCATGGCCGCAACTGAGTATTGAACTTTCATACGTTCCCGTGCTTTTTCATTTCCTTTAGCGAAATCGGTCAACGTAACACCCGCTGCTGTCAATGCACGCTCGCTCGCATCGACAGCTTCTTTAATGTTAACCGTGTAGATTAGCGACGGCTTAATGAATTCCAATGCTTCCTGACAATCCTCCTCATCAAACTGAGAACCGTAAGGCAACCGGATTGCAATAAATTTATAACGCTCTGTTTCTTCTTCATCATTTAATTCATCAACAGCAAGTTGAGCAAGTTTCCCGACAAGCGTTGAATCTTGTCCCCCTGAAATTCCAAGTACAAAGCCATTTAAAAACGGGTTTTTTCTTGCATATTCTTTCATGAAGTCAATCGATTTCCGAATTTCTTCTCTAGATTCAATGATAGGTCGCGCCTTTAACTCGGCAATAATTCGATCTTGTAGTGTCAACTTCAACAAACCTCCTTATCCGTTAATAAATTCTTCCACCATTTCCTGGACTTCCTGGATGTTGCGCAGCTTATTGTCCCAACACTTTTGGCTTAAGTCGACCGGATACTCCTCAGGATTAAGGGATCGTTTATATTCATCCCATAATAATTCTAAGTTGTCTTTCGCGTAATCACGCATTTGTTGAAGCGTTGGATTATCGTAAATAATAACTCCTTGCTCCGCGACTTTGACATGTAGATCTTTCGCTTCGAAATTCGTAACAAACTTTGAAATGAATGTGTGGACGGGGTGGAACATTTTGATGCGTTTCTCAGATGCGGGGTCCTCATCATGCATCGTAATATAATCCCCTTCAGCCTTACCGTTTTCTCGGTCAATAATTCGATACAACTTTTTCCGACCAGGCGTCGTCACTTTTTCGGTTGTCGATGAAATTTTGATCGTATCTTCCATTTCGCCGACTTCATTTTCTATGGAGACAATTTTGTAGACTGCCCCTAGTGCCGGCTGATCATACGCCGTGATCAATTTCGTTCCAATTCCCCACACATCTACTCTCGCGCCTTGTGCTTTCAAGTTGAGGATTGTATATTCATCCAAGTCATTTGAAACAAATACTTTCGCATCTGAGAATCCAGCTTCATCTAGCATTCGGCGCGCTTCTTTTGATAGGAATGAAATATCTCCACTATCTAAACGGACGCCGATGAAATTGACTTTATTACCTAGTTCTTTTGCTACTTTAATTGCCGTCGGAATACCTATTTTCACTGTATTATAAGTATCTACTAGGAAAACACAATCTTTATGGCGTCTCGCATAAGAGTGAAATGCTTCATACTCACTTTTATAGGCCTGAATCATTGAGTGGGCATGCGTTCCCGCTACAGGAATATCAAATCTTTTCCCAGCGCGGACATTACTTGTCGCTTCTACACCGCCAATGAACGTAGCACGTGCACCCCATATCGCGGCGTCCATCTCATGCGCACGGCGACTGCCAAATTCCATCACCACTTCGTCCTTGACGACTTGTTTGATGCGGCTCGCTTTCGTCGCAATAAGCGTCTGGTAATTAACGATATTAAGGAGAGCTGTCTCGATCAGCTGTGCTTCGATAAGTGTCGCTTCTACGCGAATAATCGGTTCGTTAGCAAATACAAGTTCCCCTTCAACCATCGAATAGACATCGCCAGAGAAACGGAGCTCCTTTAAATAAGATATGAAATCGTCTTCATAGCCGAGGTCATCCTTCAAATAAGCAAGATCACTTTCACTAAAATGAAAATCTCTTAAATAATCGAGAACCCGCTCAAGCCCCGCGAATAATGCATAGCCATTACCGAACGGCAAGTTTCTAAAAAAGAGTTCAAAAACCGCTTTCCGTTCATGTATACCATCCGCCCAGTATGATTCCGCCATATTGATTTGATATAAATCTGTATGTAAAGCCAAGCTGTCATCCGCATATTTCGAACTCATGTCAATCTCCTTCTTCCGCATACTAATGGTACAAGTATACACTATTTACCCTATATTCGACTGAAAATAACATGATGTAACATATCCTTTTTCCTTTTCCGCAATTCATGAATGAATTTATTCTGCCAAGCCATATTAAAAAGAATTGATTCTAATAAGGAGGTATTTTTATAAAAAAAGACAATGAACGAGATGCAAATAAAAATAAACCCTTATCTGAAAAGATAAAAACGAAAACAATCAATCAAAACGGTATTCATGAGGAATTATCCCGTGAGTTCGCAACGCTTGGTGACCGAAAAAAAGCGATGATTGATTTTTATCGGTCGACAAAAAAATAAAATTCAACTCAAAGGAAAAGAGACTAAATCTTAATATCGATTTAGTCTCTTTTCATTAATCATATGAGAAGATATTAGTTACCTGCTTTATAATCGTTCAAAAACTCTTGAACTTTTGCCGAATCTGCCTTCAATTCATTCCCCGTATCGACCAGCGGGCTAACTGTAGAAACTGCCTTCTTTTTATTCCCTTGATAGAAATTTAGAATTTCATCCTGGTTGATGGAGTAAAGTACGGCTTTTCTTAACGCTTCGCTTGTTGATACTTCACGATTTTTTGTATTAAATAGTAAGTAACTTACAGCGTTACTATCATTTTTTTGCAGGAATAACTTGCTGTCATTTTCAACTAGATCATATTTTGTTTCCGGAACACCGTTAAACAAATGGATTTCACTGTTACGCAATGCCGAAAGCGTACTGTCCGGATCTTGTATAAAGCGTACAGTTACAGTAGAAATTTTCGGTTCGTAATCCGTCCCTGCCATATATGCAGGGTTTTTGTAGAAGATTGCTTCATAATCATTTTTGTGGGACAGAATATATGGGCCACTCGCATACAATGTATTGTTATATTTGGCACCTTCTGTAACAGAATTTTGGTCGCCGTAAGGGATATCTTTACTTACGGCGAACGAAGCGACATCATACGTATTGATGCTCTCGACTTGTTTTTTAGACACGATTCCCGCAGATTGGTGAGCCAAGTAGTTCAGAACTTGCGGGAAAGGGTTAACTGTTGTCATTTTCACTACTTGGTATTTTCCTGAAGTGTTATCTGCTGAAGTTTTATCCGAAACGAGCTCCGCGATTTTTACGTCCAAGCCCTTCTCCAGGCCTTCCCTAACCGTCTCTTTACTTCCGGATTGCAAAACATCCAATTCAGATAGATCCGTTACAACTTCTACATCTTGAATATGTTCATGCAAGCTGTATGTGCGGTGATCAGGTACAGAATTCGGATCTTTTGCACGGTTCAGTGAGAAAATAACATCATCTGCGCCTACACGCTCACCTGTATCTACAGCTTTTCCATCGGTGATAGCAGCAAAGTTAAGATCGTCACGGAGAAGGAAATAATAGGCTGAATTGCCTTCTGCAATACTATGATTATAAGAAAGTGAGCCATCTGAAACGACTACATCATCATCCGTCAGGTTAACTAGTCGAACGTACATGTTCGTATTAAGTGTATTAATTGAGCCGTCGTTCGCTTTAATAGGATCAAGAGACGTCAACGTTCCGATTGCTTGCTGAACAATTAATGAATCAGTTTCTCTTTTTGTTTTGTCATTAAAATCAATAGGTTCCCACGCGATTGCACGTGATTTAGCAAGTCGTACTGTATTTACGTCAAGAATGTCTTTATTGACTCCTTGTGCTTTAAACGAATTGTAAAGAGGTGCAATATAAGCTTTGTCAAACACTAGACGCTGTTCTAATTTCTTGTATGTCTTTGCAAACTCATTAGGCGTTTCTGTACTTGCTTTTTCAATCAATGCATCAACTTCTTCATCAGCCATAATACTGTTATCACCGTCTGATTTGAACAGTGCCCGAACGGCATAATCCGGGTTCCCTGTAACAGTAGTCCAGCTAGATAATGCGACATCATAATTCCCTGCCTCTTTTTGTGCAGTGAAGCTTCCGTAATCAGGTTGAATATTCAACTTGACGTCAAAGCCATTTTTAATAAGCTGATCTCGTACAATGTTCATATCTTCTTCCCCAGAACCCATACCCAGAAGTTCGATGACCACTTTACTTTTATCCGTCTTTGGTTCTGTATTGTCATTCTTTTTATCGGAAACATCCGATTTCGTACTTACACATCCGGCCAAAACCACCATAACTGCTAGTAAAATCGTCAATAAACTTTTCTTCATTATTAATTCCCCCTTATTATTGTTCGGTATTTATGTTCAATCCATTCTTGGATCAAAGGCATCACGCAATCCATCTCCCAAAAAGTTAAACGATAAAACAAGCAAGATAATCGCAAGCCCCGGGATAATGGCTAAATAGGAATGCGATTCCAAATATGTGCTGCCGATTTTTAAAATGTTTCCCCATTCTGGAATATGCGGTTCCACACCGAGTCCTAAGAAACTTAAACTGCTCGTCGCGATAACTGCGCCTCCGATTGTCAGTGTCGCCTTGACTATCATCGGCGCAAGTGAATTTGGTACTATCTGTCTAAAGATAATAGAGAAGTCCGATGAACCGAGCGCACGTGCAGAATCGACAAATTCATAGTTTGACACCATCATGACATTGGCACGCATAGTCCGGGCATAGGTAGGTATAGATCCGACACTAAGCGCTAAAATTAGATTCGTCGTATTTGCACCAAATGCCGCAATGATAGCAATTGCTAATAGAATTCCAGGAACGGCATATAGTATATCAAGTAGTCTCATAATAATATTGTCCGTCCGCTGACTGTAGTATCCAGCTAACGCACCTAGAAAGCCGCCAATCACAACCGGAATGGCCGTCGAAGCAAACCCTACAAGAAGCGAAATTCTTGCACCATAGATGATTCTTGAAAACAAATCCCGTCCGAAGTTATCGGTGCCAAACGGATAGGCAAGGCTCGGTTTTTGAAGTATTGCACCATAATCATTTTCAACTGCCATATCGTAGTCAAATGTAAATGTGCTGCAAACGGATATGGAAAACATAAGAATGATGAAAAACAAACCAAGTATCGCCGTTGAATTACGGGTAATCTTCTTCCACATTGTATTCCACTTCGAAATCTTAGACTGATCATGACTGCGAACCTTTACTATCAAGCTATAGCCAAGCAATAATGCAAATAGATTTCCCGTCAACGCGGTAAACAGAAGTACTATGGCAACAATCATCATCCAAGCCGGCGCACTCTCTTCCTTAACATATCTCGCTGTGAGAATCAGTGTCACAACTTGAAAAATCATTATTCCTAGTAAGATAATCATTGCTGATAAAAACGAATCTGCTACATATGACTTAAATAAATTAAGAGATGATATGGCGATGATAAAAACCTGGGTGAGCAGCATATAGACAGCGAACGTATACTCCGGCGTCTTCTGCTTTTTAATGAGATTAAAGGCAAATGCTACAGTAAAAACATTTCCCGTTACTACACTGAACAACTGTACATAACCTAGCTTTCTTGTCGAACTCCGAATTTCACCTACTGTCAGAAGGTTTCGCTTCACCATCCATGTGAGGATAGTTTGAAAGATCGTGAAAAACGCATAAGCCGCAAATACGCTAAAGACAGAACCTTTCAACTCCCCTTCTTTGAAATTGAAACTGTTCAGTAGCAAGACGACAGTCAGGATTAAAGAAATAATCCATGTGAAATTTGCTTGTGTATATTCCCGCGATATTTTCAATACATGTTTTTTGTTTAGCATCACCTTCACACCTTCTCCCGCTCTACGATTGCTTCATCTTCGAACGGATGCGAGGATCGAAAAACGCATACAAAATGTCGATGAGCACATTGACTAATGAAATCGTTATTGCAATATAGATAACCCCACCCATTATGGCAGGTATATCGGGAATGAACTGCTTATCTACGATGTAACTTCCGATTCCTCTAATGTTAAATACTTTCTCAGTCACCGCTGCACCTCCAAGCATTCCCCCGAATAGCAGACCAATAACTGTAATAATTGGTATCATTGCATTGCCTACCGCATGTTTCCAAAGAACTTGAAGCCGATTGAGCCCCTTGGCTTTTGCTGTGATGATGTAGTCCTCATTGATGATTTCCAACATCGACGAACGCGTCATCCTCGCAACAGATGCAGTCAAAGCAGTTCCGAGTACGACAACTGGCATGATTATAGACAGCCAGTTTTGAGGACTATATGTGGCGGGTAGCCATTGTAATTTAATAGAAAAGTTCAAAATAAATAGTAGCCCTTGCCAAAAGTTCGGGATCGACAATCCAATCAATGCAATAAACATAAACGAATAGTCCAAAAACGAATTCGGCCTTGTTGCTGAAATGATGCCTACTGGGATGGCGATAACAACCGCCATCAGTAATGATAAAACCGTAATCGTCAATGTGATTGGGAATTTATTTGCAATACTTGCTGCGACATCCTCATTGCCGGCATAAGAAGCTCCTAGATCAAACGTGGCGATTCCTTTAAGCGCATTCCATAATTGTGAAAGATAAGATAAATCCAAACCATGCAATTGATTGAATGAGGCAATCTGCTCTTTCGTCGCCGCCTCGCCAAGAATATTCGCGGCAGGATCAAATGGCGATAAGTAAAGTATCGTGAACACCAGAACTGAAACACCAGCTATAACGAAGAGGCTCATAATCAATCGTTCAACTATAAATTTGACGTACGGATTGCTGAACAAAAGAATGAGTAGATACATGAAGAAGCCTGGAATGAATGAAGCAAGCAAGAACAACGGTTTTCCAAGCAATGAATGAAAGTAAGTTGAATATGTTACCTGCTGAACGCCTTTTAGGTCCGCTATTTCATTTGTTTTTTTCGTTAGCGTTTTTCTAAATTGTTCTTCGGCAAGCTTTTCCACTTCCCTATCTATTTCCTTCTCATTTACTTCATTATTGAAGAACGAATGTTTTCGTAGTAATTGTTCTTTAAAATCATGCATCGCACCTTCTTTATAACTCGATACTGTCAAGGATTCCCTTACCTCTTCATAAATCACCGTGTATGTATCGTCTTTTCTCTTCAAAAGATAGAATAAAAATACAATAAGATGAACTGGCAAACCTAAAATTAGTAACCAATACTTATAAGACGGCCGTCGTTCCATTTTGCCAAACGTAAATTGAAGGACATTCAATAACCCAAAATAGGGTGTCGCTTCTTTATTCACTCCCATCGAAGCAGTTCCTCCTTTCCGATATTGTTTAATTCCTATTGGTATAGTAAAGTATAGATTCGGTAACTATTTAAGTCAATGTAATTTTCAACTAAATATAATTTCAGATAATAGGCAGGTGTTTTTATTGGAAACAGTTTTAAAGGTAAGTGATCTACGCGTCTCGTTTCTGGGTCACGACAAGGAATTTGAAGCAGTCCGTGGTGTGAGTTTTGAAGTGAAGAAAGGTGAGACGCTTGGAATTGTAGGTGAATCAGGAAGTGGAAAAAGCGTAACAGCCCGCTCAATCATGCGCCTCCTCCCCTCTCCCCCTTCTTATCTAAAAGATGGAGAGATTGAATTTCAAGGTGAAAATCTCGTGCATAAAACGGAAAAAGAGATGGAGAGTATCCGTGGTCGCGATATAAGCATGATTTTTCAAGATCCGATGACTTCGTTAAATCCAACAATCCAAATCGGTAAGCAAATAGCTGAAAGTTTAATCAAACATCAGAACTTATCTAAAAGAGATGCGAAAAACCGTACCATTGAACTGCTGAAACTTGTAGGTATACGTGATAGCGAAGCGCGTTTCAGCCAATATCCACACGAGTTTTCAGGTGGAATGCGGCAGCGCGTCATGATTGCGATTGCACTCGCCTGCCGTCCGACACTACTAATTGCGGATGAACCGACGACTGCACTTGATGTGACAATACAAGCCCAAATCTTAAATTTGATGAAAGATATGCAGGAACGTTTTGGAACCTCCATCATACTGATTACCCATGACCTAGGCGTTGTTGCCGGCATGTGCGATCGCGTCGTCGTCATGAAAGACGGTGAAATTGTGGAGACCGGAACGACGGAAGAAATTTTTGATAATCCTAAACATTCCTATACGAAGAAACTGCTCAACGCACTTCCACGCCTTGACGAGAAAAAGAAGCCAAAACGCACTCCTTTACGTACTATTGGTATAGAAAGAGGGAAACCTCTGCTAGAGGTGAAATCACTGAAGCAGCATTTCGACGTTGGGAAAGGCAATGTAGTGAAGGCCGTGGATAATATCAGCTTCCATATAAAACCCGGAGAGACGCTCGGACTTGTTGGTGAGTCAGGGTCAGGTAAGTCGACAACCGGCCGCGCCATTTTACGTCTTCATGAACCAACGGACGGTGATGTTTTGTATCAAGGGATGGCCATCAACCGACTTTCGAAAAATGAAATGAAAACGATGCGGCGTCATATGCAAATGATCTTCCAAGATCCGTATTCTTCACTTAATCCGCGTTTCAAAGTGCTTGATATTATCGGTCAGGCATTAGACATCCATCGGTTGAGTAAAAATAAAGAGGAACGAAAAATGAGGGTTGAAGAATTACTTGTTATGGTTGGGCTCGAACCGTCCCATGCAATGCGCTACCCACATGAATTTTCCGGGGGACAGCGCCAAAGAATCGGTATTGCACGCGCACTTGCCGTAGAACCTGACTTCATCGTTTGCGACGAACCTTTATCGGCACTAGATGTTTCTATCCAGTCGCAAATCGTGGAATTACTGGAAGATCTTCAGCATCGTCTCGGACTAACCTATTTGTTCATCGCGCACGACTTGTCCATGGTTAAACACATCAGTGACCGGGTTGCCGTTATGTATGCAGGGAAAATAGTTGAGCTTGCCGAAAGCGAGGAACTGTATTCCAATCCTCAGCATCCCTATACAAAATCGCTACTTTCAGCGATTCCTATTCCTGATCCGAAAATAGAATCGAAGAAAAAACGAACGCTTATGGAAGAACAAATCGAGGAGGACAAATATCAGCTATCACAATCTGAGTTAATCGAGGTTTCTGATGGGCATTGGGTAGCAGTTCCTATCAATTAAAGTATGTTTCAAACTTCATTTATTACAATATCTATCATATAATTAAACATAAGCTGAGGAGTTATGACCTTTTACGGTTTATTACTCCTTTTTTCACGGCTAGCGCTTGCATATTTGTTCGCAAGTTATTTTATAAAAAAGCATTTCTATCTTGTAATCTCTACAAATCGTAGCAATACTAACAATGAATGGTCTCATTTCTTGTTTTCACTTTTAGTTATTTATGGAGGAGCTAGGTATATGGGTGGGTTATTAGATATTTTCGAGAAAAAGGGACCACGGCGTATACTAATTTTTGCTTTAATTATTTTAATTCTATACAGTGTCAAAAGTATGATGAATATTATTTTGCTTACCTTCATTTTCGCTTTTTTATTGGATCGGCTTATTGAGTTTACGATCAAACGTGTACATTTAAAGCGCAAGCTACTGGTCATTCTGCTGTACACAGTGATTGTGGGCTTACTGACAGTTGGCGTTGTAAAGTATTTACCTCTAATCACAATGGAAATCAGTCAAATTATTATAAGGATTACAAACTTCTTTTCCGAACCTCATGACAATGTACTGCTCAGCTACTTAGAATCCGTCATTTCTAGCAATCAAATTGCGGCCTACTTGGAAAATGGTTTTTCTTTCTTGTTAAAGTATTTCTCTGATATTAGTAAAACGAGTATTCAAGTACTACTTGCCCTAGTATTAAGCTTATTTTTCTTACTAGAAAAACCACGTTTAATAGAGTTTACAAACAAGTTTAAAGATAGTAAGATTGCTCCTTTTTACTTCGAAATTGAGTTCTTTGGCAAAAAGTTCACACGGACGTTTGGAAAAGTGATTGAAGCCCAATTTATTATTGCGATTGTTAATACAATCTTGTCCGTGATCGTATTGCTCATACTCGGATTCCCACAAATAATCGGGTTGGCAATTATGATTTTCTTTTTAGGGCTCATTCCTGTTGCTGGTGTCATCATTTCACTTGTTCCACTGACGATAATTGCTTTTACAATCGGAGGATTCCTGAAAGTTGTCTACGTGATTATTGCAGTCATGATTATTCATGGCATTGAAGCCTATATTTTAAATCCGAAACTAATGTCTTCAAAAACAGATTTACCCGTTTTCTACACGTTTATCGTGCTCATTTTCTCGCAAAACTTCTTTGGCGTATGGGGACTCATTATCGGTATTCCCGTTTTTGTTTTCCTACTTGATATACTTGATGTAACGAATAAAGAATCGGCGCATCCCACATCTATTCTAAAAAGCAAAAAGACAAGGTGAGATTAATTACATCTCCCTTGTCTTTTTTTCTATCGAAACGCTATCTTTCCAGTTCTAGAAGCTGCTCTTTCATCTCCAAGCCGGCCCGAAAACCGCCCAACTTACCACTTTTTGCAATAACGCGATGGCAAGGAACAATAATCAAGACCGGATTGGCGCCGATAGCGGTTCCGACGGCTCGGACCGCATTCGGTTTTTCAATCCGTTCGGCAATGTCCGAATAGGATACAGTCCGTCCGTACGGAATTTCTTGCAATGCCTTCCAAACAATTTGTTGAAAAGGAGTACCATGAAGATCGATTGGCAATAAGAAATTCCGGCGCTGCTCTTTCAAATAATCGACCAACTCGACAGTGTGCGGCTTCAGAATGTCCGCTTCCTCCGTCAGAGTATGACTCGGAAGCCGTTTGTTCACCCACGCTTCTAGTTCTTCGAATGGTGCGTTCGGGGTACCTATATAGCAAAGCCCCTCTGTTGTAGCCGCTATATACATATTCCATTGCGAGTGATTAAGCGATGTCCAATACACGTTTTTTTCACTGTTCTTCTCCATTGATCTGCACCTCCATTGCTATATTCAATATCGGAACCTATATAGGTTCCAATATTTTTTTGGCTCTTGCCCAGTTTTCTTTTTTGAATAACGTGATTAAATAGAACGGATTCGGAAATCCCATGTCCTACTTGTAAGTGGCCCCCTTTTTTTCACCAAAGTGGTTTATCTTTATTCGTTAATTCAATCATATATAGAGAAAGGAACATAACTAAAACAGCGGTTACACTCAAGATTGAAATTACAATTGTCCAATGGATTTCAAATTGTACTGCTGGGATAAGCGTCAATGTAGGCGCAATGGATATCAAACCAGTGCGTTTTCTAGATTTAGGGGTTACATACTGTTTTTCACCACAGTACGGACATTCAACTCCCCTGTTGAACCTAAGGTACTTGATGAACGCATTCTTCCAATTCCATTTGCGGCCACAACTATTACAGTTCGGCATTTCATCACCCACAGTTCATACATATAGGTTCTTGATAACTAATAAGTTTCATTAAATCAAATCGGACGACTTCCAAGAAGAATCATTGATTAACAATATAACACAATTCTTTTTTTAGTATTACAATAGACTAAGTCTGTGAATTACCTATTTTAATACATAAAGTACTTGTAAGAAAAGCGTGAAAGTATCCATTTCCACTTGTTCGTTTTCGGCTCGCTTTGGATATATTGATCACCATAACTTTACTGAGGGTTACGTGTGGCTGAACGTAATGCCATAAAAACTCTTGAAGACGTTGGCCTTGGTTCAACTTCCTGGTTTGATAATTGGTCCATTTTCGTAGGTGCGGACTGTATCCAAGCTATTCAATCAACGGATGCAACCACCGAAAGATAGATTTTGACAATTCACTCTTGTTTTATTTTCCATGTCATGATAAAATTATAGAAATTGTTCTTTTCACATAATTCAATAATTTAATTCTTATCAAGAGAGACCGAGGGAAGGGCCCTTTGACGTCTCAGCAACCAGCCTTTTCAGGTACGGTGCTAATTCCCTTAGGTGTCCATTTCCCTAGAAGATAAGAAGATAGTCTACGATATTTCGGGGACCCTCTTCTTATAGAGGGTCCCTTTTTTTAATCAAAAAGAAAAGGGTGACTACAATGACAAAACGAAGTTTAGAGACAATTCTGGTGCAATTAGGAAATAACAGCGATCCGAAGACTGGCGCGGTTAACCCGCCGATTTATTTATCAACAGCGTACAAACATAAGGGGCTCGGTCAATCCACCGGCTACGATTACACGCGGACAAAAAATCCAACCCGTTCCATATTGGAAGATGGAATTGCAAACTTAGAGGGCGGCGATGCGGGTTATGCGTGCAGTTCTGGTATGGCGGCGATTCAGCTTATTCTAACGCTTTTCCGCCCTGGGGATGAATTGATTGTTCCAGAAGATATTTACGGTGGCACATATCGCTTGCTCGAACAGTATTCCGACGTTTATTCAATCGGTACAACGTATACGAATTTCACCGATGTAAATGAAACCGAGAAGTTAATAACGCCAAAGACAAAAGCGCTCTTCATCGAAACACCGACCAATCCACTCATGCAAGAATTTGATATTCGCCTGTACGCAGAACTTGCTCGGAAGCACGATTTACTATTGATTGTTGACAATACATTCTTAACACCTTATTTCCAGAGACCGATTGAACTTGGTGCTGACATCGTCATGCACAGCGCAACGAAATATATCGGAGGACATAACGATGTCCTCGCGGGACTTGTCGTTGCAAAAGGTGAAAAACTATGTGAACAACTAGCCGCTAACCATAATGCTATCGGTGCGGTCCTCTCCCCTTCCGATTCATGGCTAATCATCAGGGGGCTGAAAACACTGCATTTGAGAATGAAGCAGCATGATGAAAACGCGAAAATACTTGTCAATTATTTGGAGGATGAACCACTTGTTACGGACGTTCTCTATCCAGGAAAAGGTGGCATGCTGTCATTTCGGCTAAACGATAGTGATTTGGTCGGACCATTCCTTGAAAATCTACAGCTCATCACATTTGCGGAAAGTCTAGGTGGAGTCGAAAGTTTCATCACTTATCCAGCAACGCAAACCCACGCGGACATCCCGCGCGAAGAACGGATACGACGTGGCGTCTGCGACCGACTTTTACGTTTTTCTGTCGGAGTGGAAGAAGCTGAAGATTTGATCGCAGATTTGAAGCAAGTATTTGCAACTTTGAATAGTGGGGTGCTTCAACGATGAGTTTGAATAAAGAGCGATTGGAAACAACCCTCATCCATGCATCGACACGTGGGGATTACGAGCAAAAAACAGGTGCTGTCAACGTTCCTATTTACTTATCCTCTACGTTTCATCAGGAAAGCTTTGATGCATTTGGGCCTTATGATTATAGCCGTTCGGGCAATCCAACGAGAGATGCGCTGGAAAAAACAATTGCCTCAATGGAAGGCGGCGCGCGTGGATTAGCCTTTGCTTCCGGAATGGCTGCCATCTCGGCCACATTTATGCTTCTTTCTTCAGGCGACCATATCGTTGTGACCGAAGATGTCTATGGCGGAACATACCGATTCGTAACCGAGGTATTGCCTAAATTCGGTATCGACCACACCTTTGTAGATCTAGCCAATGTCGAGGAAACCGCACGTGCAATTCGTCCGAACACAAAAGTAATCTATATCGAAACACCATCCAACCCTCGTTTAGGCATTACGGATATTGAAGCGATTGTTGAACTTGCAAAAGCGAATGACTGTCTGACATTTCTCGACAACACCTTTATGTCTCCACTTTACCAACGTCCACTGGATCTTGGTGTTGATATCGTTGTTCATAGTGCTACCAAGTTCTTATCGGGGCATAGCGATATCATTGCCGGATTGGCAGTTACAAAGGGTGAAGAACTTGGCAATCGTTTGGCATTCATTCAAAACTCTTTCGGCTCAATTCTAGGCGCGCAGGATTCTTACGCGTTAATTCAAGGTATCAAAACGTTAGGTGCCCGTTTAACACAGTCATCTGAATCGGCACAGAAAATAGCCTCATACTTGAACGACCACACTTTAGTGGAAGAAGTGTTTTATCCAGGGTTAGCAAGTCACCCAGGACACGCAATCCACGCGAAACAGTCGACAAATCCAGGCGCTGTCTTGTCTTTCCGCTTGCCTAACAGAGAGACAGCAAAGGCATTTGTTGAAAACGTCCAGATTCCTATTTTCGCAGTCAGTTTAGGCGGTGTTGAATCAATTCTTTCCTATCCCGCAACGATGTCCCATGCTGCCATGCCTAAAGAACAACGGGAGAAACGCGGCATTACTGAAGGTCTGTTACGCTTTTCTGTCGGGCTCGAACATGTCGATGACTTAATTGCCGATTTTGATCAAGCCCTACAAATAGCCCGGGAGCAAACGGTGACAGTAACTACAAGTCTATAATCTACGAAAACCGGAAGGCACCTAAAAGGAACGCAGCATAAGTGCGCCACTTCCTGTGGCAACAGCTGCATGACCTACATCCTGTAGGCCCGCGACAGGCATAAGTCGATTGGAAGGCAGTCTAAGATCGCGACGTCCTGTCGCATCGACTCCATACCTGCATCCTTGCAGGTATGGAGTGGCGCTTTTTGCCCGGGAAGGATGTAGTTCAATTCTTCCTACTGGATTGCTTTCAAGGAACCTAGCCGAAGTACGCCGCGTCCTGCGGCAATGGCTACGTGACCCACATCCTGTGGGCCTCCGAGCGGCTGGCGCCTGGAGCTAGACACTATTCTTAGTAAAAAAACTTATACTTTTCTTTTTAAAAAGGCCTGGCATCAGTGTATACTGATGCCAGGCCTTTCTATGTCGAACTTTTCAAAGCTATTATTCGCTATAAAAACCTTCTGGAATTGCACCTATAGTTCTTCGGTGATACAGCAGCGGTTCTTTACTTTCATTCTGAATATCTAACACTTCGCCTATGAATATCGTATGATCCCCAGCATCAATTTGTTGAAACGTTTTGCATTGTAAAACCGCAAGCGAATTTGACAGAACTGGTAGATTTAAATCTGACTCTTTCCAATCGCATTGGCTAAATCGATCGGCAACCCTGCTAGAGAATAACGTACATAATTCGCCTTGATCTGCCGCTAAAATATTTACAGAAAACTTTTCAGCATCTAGAAAGTCACTATAGGTAGATACTCTTTTGTCGATGGACCACAATATAAGTAAAGGCTCTAATGATACGGATGCAAATGAATTGACCGTTAGCCCCATCGGTTTTTTATCTGCATCAAATGCTGTAACGACAGTGACTCCCGTTGGATAATTCCCCATTGCTTCTTTAAAACGCGCTACTTGTTCTATCTTACTTCCCATATCAGCAACTCCCATTTTCTTATTTCACTTAAAAGCATATCAAATCTGTTAGAATATTTCATACTTTGTGATTCTGCATGAAATTGAATCGTACATGTTCACTCAAATCTACCATCTCTGTAATCTTTATAGGCCTGCACAATCTCTTCTTCTGAATTCATCACAAACGGACCACGTGCTACTACTTTTTCTCCGACAGGCTGGCCTGCATATAACATGATATGCAGTTTCTCTTCTGCGTGAATCTTTACTTCAGTCTTTTCGCCATCTGTTCCACGGTCCAACCAGAGAACCTGGCCCTTCTTCCCCTCCGCGCCTTCACTGCCGAATGTCCCTGTTCCTTCTATTATATAAAGAAATCCATTGTAACTGCCAGGAAGGTCCTGTGTGACAGTCGTGCCGGGTTCAACAATCAATTCGACCATCGAAACAGGTACGTGATTTTTCGTGTCAGCCGTAACACCTTGCGAAGAACCGGAAAAAACACGTATCGTAGCGCCATCTTCATAACGGACCGGCATATCTTGTGCACGCATGTTCTGATAACGTGGTTCCGACATTTTTTTATCGCTTGGAAGATTGACCCACAATTGCAGCGATTGAACCGTTTCCCCGACAGCCGGGTCCTCTGTATGAATGATTCCTTTACCTGCCGTCATCCATTGGACGTCTCCGGGGTGTAGTTCCCCTCCCCCAGTTTTATTGTCAAAGTGCTCTAGCTTTCCATCAATCACGTACGTAACGGTTTCAATACCACGATGCGGATGCATGCCAAATGTTCCGAGCACGAAAAAGTCTTCAGCCATCAAAAGAAATGGATCAGCGTCTTGCCAGTTTCCTGGTTCAATTACCAATCCTACTTTATGAGTTGGCGATTGTTGCTGATAAACGACGTCCCTTACACTTCTGATTCCTCTTGAAAAAACTTGTTTATTATTCACGTTAACTTCCTCCTTCTGTTTTCGATTGTATATATTGAACATATGAATACATGTGAAAGTTGAACGAAGGCGCCTTACAGGAGTAGCCGAAGCTGATTTGAAGGGCATCTTCATTTCAAATAGTAACTGATTCCTATATATGTTATTATGAATTAAATTCGCCAAAGTGTGAAGTACGCACCACAAAGTGCTATAGTATACAAAAAGATACTAAAGGAGGTTATTATGGGGATACAGCCTGAACTATGTAAAGTTGACGAAGCTCTAGGGATCTTAGTAGGTAAATGGAAACCAATTATTTTACTGCATTTAATTACTGAAGGAACACAAAGGTTTAGTGAATTAAAAAGATTGATGCCGGGGATTACTCAAAAAATGTTAACCAAACAATTAAGGGAATTGGAAGATGAAGATATTATTAACAGAGTCATCTATCCACAGGTTCCCCCGAAAGTTGAGTACTCTATCTCTGAGTACGGAAAAAGCCTACAGCCTATCTTAGCCATTATGCACGAATGGGGCACCAGTCATGTTACACATATTGAAAAGAAAAGAAATAGTCAGAATACCAACGACGCATTATAATGGATAAATCAAAAACAGACACTCTTCAAGAGAATGTCTGTTTTTGATTTATCCGTAGATTTCTTAAGCTTTAACTGTAGCATTCGTTTTGTTGTAGAACTCAATAAAGTTAAATACAACTGAATCCAAGAAATCGATTGTAGCTTTATCAGTAAGTTCGCCAGCTTCGTTCATTTTCTCATGAACCGAACCGATGTATACTTCGTTACCCGTCAGTAAGACAGGTGCTAATGCCGGGTTTGACAAAATTTCTCTTAAGTGAAGTTGCGCACGGATACTTCCGAATGCTCCCATAGAAGATCCTACTATGAAACCAGGCTTGTTTTTAAGTGTAAAATCGCCACCACGTGATAGCCAGTCGATTGCATTTTTCAATGCGCCTGGAATAGAGAAGTTATATTCAGGAACTGCAAATAATACAGCGTCTGTATCTTTTACATTATTTTTAAAATCCACTACATTTGCAGATGGGTTACTTTCTATATCAATTGAAAACATTTCAAGATCATTGATAAAGACAGGTGTGATGTCTAATTGACCTGCATAACGACTTCTCATATGTTCAACTAGTTTCAGGTTAAATGAAGTTGAACTAGTACTTCCGATAATTGCTTTAACTTTAATTGCCATGATTTAAAACTCCTCTATATTAATAATTTGTAACTCTGTTTCTAATTTAATTATACACCACCAACACCCAGGGGGAAGTACGCACTTCAGAGTGACATAGTATACTAAAAGATACTATGGCAGATTAGAATAATAAAAACGTGACCTAATCCCGTAACGTTCTCCTGCATGACCGATCATATCAATAATTTACAGGCCAAATATCCCACATACACAATAAAAAGGCATCTCCACCGCCATTGATCCACGGGGAGATGCCTCTTTTACTTTTAAGGCTAACTTAAAATAATTAACTCTTAAGTACAGCCAACTGACTTTCCCTAACTTCTTTCGCCGCCTCTACCATTATCTTCAAAGCGCCAATCGTCTCTTCTTCTTTTCTTGTTTTCAAGCCGCAATCTGGGTTAATCCAAAATTGTTTCGGATTAATGGTTTTGAGTGCACGATTAATATTTTGTTTCATTTCTTCCTTACTTGGAACACGTGGGCTGTGGATGTCATAAACACCCAGGCCAATTTCTTTATCATACGTATTGTTCTCAAATGCAGCGATAATTTCGCCATGACTTCTTGACGTTTCAATTGAAATAACATCAGCATCCAATGCGCTAATCGATTTGATAATGCCGCTAAATTCCGAGTAACACATATGTGTATGGATTTGCGTATCATTTTCAACAGAAGAAGTTGCCAGTTTGAATGCATAGACAGCAGCATCCAAATAGCTTTCACGTTTTTCTAGATCTAACGGTAAACCTTCCCGAAGTGCAGGCTCATCTACTTGAATCATGCGGATACCGTTCTTTTCAAGCTCTTCAATCTCTTTACGCAGTGCAAATGCAATTTGGTTCAATACGTCGAAACGTGGAATGTCATCCCGTACAAACGACCAATTTAAAATCGTTACAGGACCCGTCAGCATGCCTTTTACTGGCTTCGTCGTTAACGTTTGGGCATAGACACTTTCTTTCACAGTAATTGGTTCACTAAACGCAACATCACCTAAAATGAGTGGCGGCTTGACGCAACGCGAACCATATGACTGAACCCAGCCAAACTGTGATACTGCAAACCCTTCGAACTTTTCACCAAAGTATTCAACCATATCTGTTCGTTCAAATTCCCCATGAACCAAAACGTCAATGCCAATGTCTTCTTGAATTTCAATCCACTTGTCAATCTGATCTTTGATAAATTGCTCGTAGGCCTCATTCGTTATTTCACCTTTACGCCATTTAGATCTTGTCTGTCTGACTTCTGGCGTCTGCGGTAAACTCCCGATTGTCGTTGTCGGCAGAAGAGGTAAATTAAAGCGTTTTTGCTGTTCAATAATCCGTTCCGCAAATGGCAATGAACGATTTACATCTTGCTCAGTTAAATTTTCAATCGTTTCTTTCACTTCAACATTTTGTCGATACTTCGAGTTATTTAGACGAGCAAGTGCATTTCTGCTCTCCTCTAGTCCTGTTGCAATCGTTTCAGTTCCATCGTGAACCCCTCTACTAAGGAGGACAATTTCAGCAAGCTTCTGATCAGCGAATGACAGACCGCCTTTAATAATTGGATCCAATTTTTCTTCCGTTTCCGTACTAACAGGAACGTGAAGAAGTGAAGAAGAAGGTTGAACAATCAAGCGGCTTTTATCAACATGTAACTGGATTTCTTCTAATAGCGTTACTTTTTTATCTAGATCTGCACGCCATACATTTCGACCGTCAATAACACCCGCTGCAAGTACTTTGTCTTGAGGGAAACCATATTTCTGTAACAATTCAAGCGAATCGCCATGCACAAAGTCCAGACCGAATCCATGTACTGGCAACGCAACAACTGCTTCATAATTAGCTACTTTTTCAAAATACGTTTGTAGGATAATCTTTAATTGTGGCACCGCTTCATGGATTGCTGCGTACGCCTGTTGCACATGTTGGAAATCTTCTTCCGACAACTTACTTGTAAGAATCGGCTCATCAACCTGAACCCACTTGGCCCCTGCTTCTACAAGTTCTTTCAATACTTCGATATACAACGGTGTAAACTGTTGCAATAAAGCAGGGAAATTCTCTTCGCCGAAAGACTTTGCCAGTTTAATATATGTAACTGGACCTAGGATAACGGGCTTGCCGTCAATACCCAGCTTTTCTTTTGCTTCTTTATAAAAAGCGAGAGGACGGTTTTCAACTAGTTGTGGCGTTACACCTTCTAGTTCCGGAACAATATAGTGATAGTTTGTATTAAACCATTTCGTCATTTCTGAAGCAACTGCATCCTTCGTTCCACGGGCAATTGCAAAATACGTTTCCAAAGGCACTTTACCACCTGTATACTCAAAGCGTGTTGGTACGACGCCAAACATAATCGATGTATCCAGTACATGGTCATATAATGAGAAATCTCCAACCGGAATAAGATCGATACCGAATTCTTTTTGCTTCTGTAAACTTTCTAACCGAAGCGTTTCTGTTGTTTTTAGTAGCTGTTCTTCTGAAGTTGCCCCATTCCAAAAACTTTCCAACGCCCTTTTCCATTCACGTTTTCCACCAATTCTTGGATACCCACTAATTGAACTTTGTACTTTTACCATTGTATGTTAGCCCCTTTATTTTTTATTTTATTTTTTCAATCCATTTTAATACACGACACTCTTGGTTTGAATCACCTCCCTTGCTACAATCGCGTCCACTTTACCGTGTATATATTCCGTCAACTGTACAGTCATGTCATAGCGCATAAAGGGAGTGATTAAATAGATGCCATGAAAATGCTCAAGCGCCACATCAATCAATTCCTTAGAAACCTCTAAACCTTCTCTCGTAGACTGCTCACGATTCCCATCTAACAAAGCCATTCTTGCACGTACTTGATCCGTCAACTTAATGCCAGGTACCTCATTGTGTAGAAACTCGGCGTTTTGCGACGAGGTCAGCGGCATAATTCCAATGTAAATTGGCGTCTCAATATGTTTTGTCGCCTCGTATACTTCAATAATCTTCTCCGCGCTATAGATAGGCTGCGTGATAAAATAGTCGGCTCCAGCTTCTATTTTTTTCTCTAATCTTTCCACGGCGCGATCTAAATGCCGCACATTCGGATTAAAGGCCGCTGCCACAGTAAAGGACGTCTTCTGTTGCAATGACTTCCCAGACTTGGAAATGCCTTCATTGAATTGCTTTATGAGTTGGATCAATTCAAAAGATGTCATATCGAATACAGACGTTGCTCCGGGGAATTCACCGATTTTTGTAGGATCCCCCGTAATTGCCAATAACTCAGTGATACCTAATGTGTGTAATCCCATGAGATGTGACTGCAATCCAATTAAATTGCGATCACGACACGTAATATGGACAAGAGGCGTTGCACCAATATTTTGTTTAACAAGTGACGCCATTGAAGCATTACATATTCTTGGTGTTGCCAATGAATTATCGGCCAATGTAATGGCATCCACACCAGCATCCTTTAACGCCTGCGCCCCCTTAAAGAACTCACTCGTATTTAAATGTTTGGGTGCATCAAGTTCAACAATTATCGAATGCCTTTTTTTCACTGTTTCAAGCAATGTTGGCAGTTTCGATTCCTTTGACGGTGACTCTACAATCCCTATTTCCGCTTCCTTCTTTTCAATAAATTTCTCTTGAATCGGTTCACGATTTGTAAGTCCCTTCACAAGTGCACGAATATGTTCTGGCGTCGTACCACAACATCCACCTATTAAACTGACCCCTTCTTTTCGAAAATTCATTGCTAATTTCTCAAAATATTCAGGCTCATTTTCATAAAACAATTTCCCATCCTTATATCCTGGATAACTAGCATTTGGATACACTGAGAGTAATGCACGCTTCATTAATGGAACCGTTTCTAAAGATTCAAGCATATGATGGGGACCGAGGCGGCAGTTGACACCAACGATATCCGCGCCTAGATCTTCCAACTGTTGCAAAGCATCCGCTAGCTCCAACCCATTTTGAAGTACCCCAGCTTCATGCATCGAAACGTTCGTAATAATTGGGATATCTGTCTCCTCACGTGCAATTTTCAGCACCGTTGTTAATTCATCAAAATCGTAATAAGTTTCTAAAAGTAGGCCATCCACTCCTTCTAGAAGTAGGCAATACAATTGTTCCCTAAAGCTGCGCTTGATTTCCTCCTCGGTACCAATGGATGTTCGAGACCCATGAATACCCCCGATAGTCCCTAGGATGAACGTATCTTTACCAGCGGCTTTTTTGGCAATTTGGACTGCTGCTTTATTTATTTTTTTTACACTGTCCTCCAAACCATAACGTGCTAACTTAATATAATTGGCGCCATACGTATTCGTTTGAATAATATCCGCACCTGCCTCTATATAGGCCCGATGGATGTGAAGCACTTGTTCAGGATGCGTCAAGTTCAGCTCCTCAAAACATAGATCCACACCGTGTGTATAGAGAAGAGTTCCCATTGCTCCATCACCAATCAAAATGCGTTCTTTCATAGTCTCTACTAAATTCATTACTATCACTTACTCCTTTCACTTTCCTCGAGTCCCGCCCCAAAACTTTTTCCTCGTTCTTTAAAATAAGTTACTTATTGGAATAAATTATTAAAATAAAAAAGAGCCTCTTCCTGTGTTACATAAAGGAAGTAGACTCTAAATCTGAATAAGTCTTCTCCTCATCTACCAAGTCGTTTTATCGACTTGCTGGAATTAGCACCATGCCACAAAATGGCGGTTGCTGAGGTGTCATCGGGCCAGTCCCTATACCTCTCTAGATAAGAAAAACTATTAAGTTGGTTTTGCTTCGTTACGTTATTACAGACTTTACATCATTGTTGGAAAATTAGCAACACATTTACATAAATTAATTAATTGTTTCATAGTTTCAGTTTGTTTTTTCACCCAAACACCCTAGTTACTTGAATAGGATTTTGCTATCCTTGATATAATTAATCAAGTCCCCTCAGCTACACTCACCGATTTCATTCAAGAAAAAGAGAGCTGAACGCACATAACAATATTACGACTAATGACCACCGTCCCCACCATAACCCTGCATATAATAAACTATAAGAACAATAACGAACGACCAGTATACTCAGTTGTTGTTCCCATCAAATTGAAGGGAGGTCATTGACTTGAAAACTTCCTTAGGCATCTGGATTGGTTGGCTAGCAATAATTTTAGCGGCTGCAGGGTTCTTTTATGCACCTTATTGGTTAGGTGGTGGCGCACTCGTTTTAGGCTTAGTCTGTTTAGCTTCTCCACAAAAAGCATTGGCATGGATTTCAATCCTGCTTGGAGCCATTGTGATAGTAATTACGATGTTCCAGTAGCTGGATCATTAGTGATAGTTCAAGGCGTGTTTGGGTTCCCCACCATACATGCCTTTTTTATTTCATTTGATTTGTATGCTTGCGATCTATTATGTAGTTTGAAATAGAGAATTTCATTGAATTCGCTACAGCGCTAGGGGATGCCTCCCGCGCTAAGCCAAGCAGCTACGCCGCCTTACAAGGGCTCCGGCTACCCCTTGTAAGGCGCCTTCGCTCAGTTTATTATAGGTATTTCATTTGTTCAACATTTATAGTTAACTTTTTCGCAGTCCAGCCACATGAACGGGACCCCAAAACGTCGTTTGTGATAAAGTATCATAAAAAAGAAGCGGTGGAAAAGTAAATTATGTATAAGAAAAAAGCCCTGTGAAGCGAGTAAACATCGCATCACCAGGCTTTTTTCTGTTTCGACTTTTTTTGTTATTTTATTTCATTTCATTAATATTACTTCCTCAAGAAGTAATCCTCAATATCATCTAGCATTAAGTTCGCTGCTAAAACACCACCAGCAGTGTTCCAAATGATATCATTTACTTGTGAGACGTTTCCACTTTTCGCGACATTTAGATTTTTAAATAGTGGATCCTCAATCCAGTCGTTTGTAAGCTTCGTTGCTTCGTTATCCCCAGTTTCATAAGTAAAGTAAAAGAGTACATCCCCGTCCATTGCAGGAATCCGTTCTTTCGTAAGACCTTTTTCAGCAAAATCATCCACATCTTGTCCATCTGCACGCGCAAATCCAAGTTGATCTAGAATCACACCTGAGAAGGAATCTTTATGGTAAATGCGTACATCTCCCGCCATAAAGCGAACCATTGATATTTTTTTCTTCGTTTGGTCCCCTAATTCAGTTTTGATTGTTTCAACGCGATTATTATATGCACCTAATACCTCATTACCTTTTTCTTCTTGATTTACTGCTTTCGCATACAATTTAAAGTTTTCCTGCCAATCCCCGCGAAGTGTTTCTGCAAAAACAGTTGGGGCAATTTTACTTAACTGTTCGTAAACTGCTTCATGGCGCATTTTATTCCCGATGATCAGATCTGGTTTTAAAGATGCTATCTTTTCTAAACTTGGTTCTGATTCAACACCCACAGATTCAGTACCTGTCATGTCCATATGATCATACCAAACTTTTTCAGCGGGTGATTGAACTGCACCTACAGGCTGAATTCCCATTGATAGAAGGGCTTCAGCCCCTTCATTTGTTAAGATTACGATACGTTTTGGTGTTCCTTTTACATCTGTACTCCCCATTGCATGCTCGACAGTATATGATTCCACATCAGCTGGTTGTGCACTCTCACCTGAATCTTTTGACTCCTTAGTAGCCCCACAAGCCGCTAATACAAGAATACTCATAATAAATATGAGGGATATTATTTTTCGCATGTTCATTTTTCCTCCTGTTAATTGAGAATGAAAATCATTTACACTTAGTATCCTATATGCTAATATATTTCATGTCAACAGTTAATTGAAAATAATTCTCAATGAAGTGAGGAAATCATGATACATACATCAAGGGGTAAGTGGATTGCTCTTATCATAAGTAGTTTAGCTTTCATTCTTTGTTTTTTTTCAAGTATTGTCTACGGCTATACAGATACAAGCTGGTCCACCGCCTTTTCCGCACTTAAAGAAAATGATGGATCAACTGCACATCTCGTTATCCAAAATGTTCGCTTACCACGTGCATTAATTGCTGCAGCTGTTGGAGCTTGTTTAGCCATTTCAGGAGCAATTATGCAATCCATAACGAAAAACCCATTAGCTTCTCCGAGTATTTTAGGCATTAATGCTGGAGCTGTTTTTTTCGTCGTAATTGGGGTCGTCTTCTTCCAAGTACAAAGCCTTCAATCCTATATGATGTTTGGCTTAGTCGGGGCCGCTGTTGCATTCGCTATCGTCTTTATCTTAAGCAGTATCGGCAGAGAAGGGTTAACGCCAATGAAACTCGTATTGGCAGGAGCTGCTGTATCCGCTCTATTCTCATCTATGACGCAAGGGTTCTTAACCATTAATGAAGCAGCACTCGATCAAGTATTATTTTGGCTAGCGGGTTCCGTAGCCAATCGGCCTCTCGAATTATTAATGACAGGGTTACCTTATATGATGATTGGATTGCTTGTGGCTTTTGTAATGGCGAAACAAATGAACCTTTTGGCAATGGGAGATGATGTTGCATCTGGATTAGGTCAGAATGTTATTCTAGTGAAACTCGTCTTTTCTCTCATCGTTGTTGTGTTAGCAGGAATTTCAGTGTCTATCGCGGGTCCTATCGGTTTCATCGGAATCATTATTCCTCATATCGTTCGGTCATTCGTCGGGATTCAACACCAGTGGGTATTTCCGTTTTGCGCATTATATGGTGGGATGCTACTTCTCGTATCCGACATTGCAGCACGCTATGTTATTATGCCAAAGGAAGTCCCAGTCGGAGTAATGACCGCGTTAATAGGTGTTCCATTCTTTATTTATGTAGCTAGAAGGAGATTTGGGGCATGAAAAGTAAAGTGACAGTTCGAATAGGAAATTCTATTTCATTTATTTTAGATAAGAAATCTTTGTTTACAACGATGATTGCAACGTTACTTTTAGGGTTAGTAGCTATTCTATCGATGGGTTCTGGTGAGTTTTTCATCTCACCTTTAAATGTCCTAAAAGTTATTTTGGGTATTGGTGAATCATTTGATCAAACGATTATCTTTGAATTCCGGCTCCCTCGTATTATGATGGCCATTTTAGTTGGAATTGGCTTAGCGACTGCGGGCGCCATTTTACAAAGTGTCTCTAGAAACCCTCTTGGTTCCCCAGAAATCATTGGTATTACGGCAGGAGCTTCATTTGCCGTTGTATTATTTTTAGCCTTGTTTTCAAATGAAAGTAATGCATTGACCGTGAGCCAAGACTGGATGCCGTTATTTGCTTTCGGTGGTGCGATGATTACAGCCGCAATTGTGTTCGTGTTATCTTGGAATAACGGCATTGCCCCTTTCCGAATGTTACTTATAGGGATTGGGATTTCAGCATTTATGCATGCGGGAACGACGGTACTTATGCTTGTTGGACCAATCCATCAAGCGAGCCAAGCAAATATTTGGATTACTGGAAGTATTTACGGTTCAAATTGGACAGAAGTTCGAATGATTGCGATATGGATTACTATCCTTTTCATCATCACGCTTGCCATGACGAGGGAAATGAACGTGTTAGAACTTGGCGATGATTTGGCGACAAGTGCTGGATCCCCCGTTCAAAGGAATCGAATTATTTCCCTTTTACTTTGTGCTGGCCTGACGGGTGCCTCCGTTTCTTTTGCCGGTGGTATTGGGTTTGTTGGGTTAATCGCACCGCATATTGCAAAGAGAATCGTCGGCCCTACCTTTGGTTCAATGGTAGGATTATCAGCAATCATTGGAGCAATTCTCGTTGTTGTTGCAGACTGGATTGCTCGCGTTGCCTTTGCACCGATTGAAGTGCCTGCAGGCGTATGGACAGCTGTAATCGGGGCACCTTACTTTATTTATTTGCTTATTAAACAACGAAGCCGATAGAGGGAGGGCAAGTAAGTTGAGACAAATTACAAATAATGCATACAATGATTTGGATTCAAACTTTCGTGTTAGACATATTCTGCATACAGATCAAGTAGCATTCTATTTAAAAGATTTGATTACTCCTGGGACAAGACAAGGTACTTTAATAGATATGAAAGAAGTTCTGGATGCTCCAAATCTAGCTGTCACCGCCTCTATAATTGGAAAACGTATTGGTTTCTTGGCGGCGATTTTCACCTATGCCTATTTACAGTATGGAATAAAATATAAGATAGATGTTAACAAAATCGCATGCTTGAAAAGTGACGTCAATGAGAATTGGGTGCCCGATTATTATTTGGGGCATGCAGATGTAGTTGAAGATGAGGACGAAATAGACGCAGAGTGGATCGCTACTAATGTCTACGGCAAACTATTAGCTCCTATTATAGATTCACTGAGTACAGTGAAAGGTTTATCTAGAAAAGTTTTATTAGAAAACTGTTACGTTTATATGGTATGGATTTTCGAGAAAAAGCAAGTAGATAAGACTATTTTTCACAAGCTACTGGAAATTCCCGCAGAATATTTTGGTACAGGCCTATGTCATCCAATGCGTTTATTTAATGATCATTCAACGAATAGAACCACATGCTGTTTAAATTATCAACTTAGGAATGAAGTGAAACATTGCAAAGGTTGCCCATTGACGAACAACAAGTAAATCCTGCACGCGCCAAGATCAAACTATTATTGTTATCCTCCAACTAATATCCGTGGTAGAGTGAGCTATAAATGTAGCAATGCTGTATGGGGTATTCGACTAAAATGAGGTTGCCTGTGACTTTCTTGTTTTCGGCTCCACCGTCTCTTTTCCGTTCAACACTGCGGCTTTGATGTGCAATGAACAAATAAAAGAGATCTTTCGTAAGTTCAATGCGAACTCATGAAAGATCTTTTTTAATTACTTAATTAAAGATCGAATTGACATGCCATAGAACTTTTCTCAAACCAAATTGATATTCGATTCTATCCAAAAAATAGCTGCACTCAATAAAACCAATTTGATTACCACATTTTTTATACAACTAAACTCAGTAAAAGAATAAACGCTAATCCAGCTACCGAAATAATCGTTTCAAGCAATGTCCATGTTGCAAATGTTTCTTTCAGCGTCAAACCAAAGAACTCTTTAAACATCCAGAAACCAGCATCATTCACGTGTGAGGCAATTAAACTACCTGCTCCCGTCGCTAGTACGACCAATGCTAAATTCACATCAGAAGTACCTAACATTGGTATAACCAATCCTGCCGTTGTTAATGCTGCTACAGTTGCTGAACCTAAAGCAATCCTTAATATAGCCGCAATAATCCATGCTAGTAAGATTGGCGATAATGAGGTTCCAATGAATAATTCCGCTACATAGCCGCCAACGCCGCCATCGATGAGCACTTGTTTAAAAGCCCCACCACCACCAATAATTAAAAGCAACATCCCAATATTTGCAATCGCTATTCCACAAGAATTCATAACAGTTTTCATCGGTATATTTCTTGCCAATCCCATCGTAAAGACTGCAAGCAATAAAGATAACAACATAGCTGTAGAAGCATTACCTACGAAACGAACGATTTCGAATGCCTTATTGTCGGTAATGTCCATTGTCTTTTGAACCATCGAAATAACCGTGGCGATAGACATTAAAATAACAGGAAACATTGCCGTGAACACACTGATACCAAAACCAGGTGTATCTTCAATCTTAAACGTTTTTTGTTCACCCAAAGATGCAATATCCCCTGTTCTATTGAACGAATCAGGTACCAGCTTTTTAGCAAGCTTCGTGAATATAGGACCCGCAATAATGACGGTCGGAATTGCGAGAATAAAACCGTAAAGTAATACTTCACCAATGTTTGCACCGTATTCTCCAGCAATAACTGTTGGGCCCGGATGCGGCGGTAAGAAACCATGCGTCACAGATAAGGCAGCTGCCATAGGGATTCCCAAGTATAAAATAGAAACCTTTAATTGCTTTGAAATTGTAAATACAATTGGTATCAATAGCACTAACCCAACTTCGAAGAATAAGGCAATACCGATAATGAATGAAGCAACCACAACAGCCCATTGAATATTTTTTTCACCGAATTTATCGATGAGGGTCATTGCAATACGTTGCGCACCGCCCGCATCTGCAATTAGCCTACCCAACATGGCACCAAGTCCAAAGATTAATGCTAAATGGCCAAGTGTTCCACCTAGTCCAGCCTCAATAGAAGAAACAATGCTATCTAGTGGCATGCCTAAGGCCAAAGCAACACCGAATGAAACGATAATTAATGATACAAAAGTGTTCAATTTGAGCCACATGATTAAAACAAGTAACGCAACTATACCTATCGCTACAATGATTAACGGCATAACAATTCCCCCTAAGTCTCTTTATTCCTTTTTAATTAAGCTTCTCTGGTAATTTGCAATGCTTGTGTATTCCTTTTCTAATACTCTTGATAAATTTATGAATATCGGCAATAGTTTTCTATACTCTTGTACATCAGTATCCACAGGTGTGTGCTTATAAGTGCTGCCAACCATTTCAGAAACAACATCAAATGATTCAATTTCTCCCGTGGCATAGAGTCCTAAGATACAAGCACCTAGACATGAACTCTCATAACTTTCCGGGACGATTACTTCCAAATCGAATATGTCGGCCATCATTTGGCGCCATACTTCCGATCTTGCGAAACCACCAGTTGCTTGAATTCGAATAACTGGTTCATCCATAACTTCAATTAGTGCTAAAAATACTGTGTACAGATTATAAATCACACCTTCAAGAGCCGCCCGAATCATATGTTCTTTCTTATGCGTCATCGTTAAACCAAAAAATGAGCCGCGCACGTCAGGATTCCACAATGGTGCACGTTCACCTGCTAGGTATGGATGGAATAACAACCCATCAGATCCTGGTCTTACACGTTCAGCAATCTTCGTTAACACTTCATAAGGATCAATGCCAAGCCTTTTTGCTGTTTCTACTTCTGATGATGCAAATTCATCTCTAATCCAGCGAAGTACCATTCCACCATTGTTTACTGGCCCGCCAATGACCCAATGATTCTCGGTTAATGCATAGCAAAATATTCTTCCCTTTTCGTCTGTCTGAGGGCGGTCAATGACTGTTCGTATTGCGCCACTTGTCCCAATCGTTACCGCTACTTCACCCTTACCAATTGCATTCACACCTATATTAGAAAGTACTCCATCACTTGCACCAATAACAAATGAAGTTTTCGGATCGATGCCTAGCTGTCTTGCTATCCCAGCGTTACAGTTGTTGAAAATCTCAGTTGTTGGTACAAGCTCAGATAGCTGCTCCGGTGTGACACCCGCGATTTCCAAAGCTTCTTCATCCCAATTCAATTTTTCCAAATTCATCATACCCATCGCTGAAGCCAATGAATGATCTACAACATAGCGATCAAAAAGCTTCTTAAAAACATATTCTTTAATGCCTATATACTTTTTAGCCTTGTCAGCTATTTCAAGACGCTCATGCACAATCCATGCAATTTTGCTTAATGGTGACATTGGATGAATAGGTGTTCCAGTTCGCTTGTACACTTCATGACCATTTAACTCTTCTTTAATTTTACGTGCCCAAGCTTCACTTCTATTATCCGCCCAAGTGATGCACTGCGTTAGCGGCTGATCATTTTCATCCATCGCAATAACACTATGCATCGCACTACTAAATGAAATGAACGATAACTTTTCTGGAGAGATTTGAGATTTCCTCATTACAGTTGAAATTGCTTGTAATACAGCCTGATATATTTCTTCTGGATTCTGTTCAGCTGTCGAAATATCTGGTGTGTAAAGTGGATAGCCAATATTTTCTTGTTGGGATATTTCTCCTTTTTCTGTAAATAAAACTGCTTTCGTACTCGTCGTCCCTATATCTACACCTAACATATAGTTCGTCACCACTATCACTCACTTCCTTTAGTAAGCATTTGTTGCGACATCCAAAGGTCTTCCACTTTCCCTTGCACATCATCGAAGTTTTGGTGCAATGCTTGAATCATAATATCTCTATCTTTTATTTTTATGGCTTCAATGTAAACCTTATGATTTTTCAAGATACGAGGAAAATCATCGTATTTTTCCTCTAAACGCATTCGCATCGATAAAAGAATTAAACTTTCCATCACAGGTTTCGTGTTATTCCAAATCAACATGATGTAGGAATGGTCAATTGAACGAATAATTGTTTCATGAAATAAGACATCCTGATAAGAGAACTCATCTGCATCTCTGTATTTAATGGCGACTTCCATCATTTCATGAATTTTACTTAGTTCTTTTACCAATTCACTTGTGTCCATTTTAACAATCCGTTCATAAACGAAAGTTTCTATCAGTAAACGAACATCGTAAATTTCCTTGATATCCTTCTCGGATAACCCAACTACAACCGCACCCATTCTTTCTAATCGAATAATATTTTCTGATGCCAATACTTTTAATGCCTCCCGGATAGGAGAACGACTTACTTCAAATTCCAACGCTAATTTATTTTCCGATAAAACAGTACCCTTTTCTATCATGCCAGAAATAATCCGCATTCTAAGCTCGCACGCTAAACGTACTCCCATGGAAGCGTTTGCAATCCATTTTAAAGGATATATATATTCCTTTTTTCCACCCATATGCTCACTCCCTCACCTGAAGGTCAATATACTTGTATACAAGTATGTTAGTTCAAGTGGGATGAAATGTAAACGCTTTTACGTAGGATAAGAAAAAGAATTCCAATCTTTTTTTTGTGGAAGCTACTTTTACTGAAGGCGGATCAGTGACAAATAAATAATCAGTATGCTCTTGCACTAAAATTGAACATACAAAAAGAGGCTCAGTACTTTCCTAAAAAAGTTTGAGCCTTATGAGCCATCCTATTGAGTTATAGGTGAATAGGGAGAACCTGAATGCAATCTACTTCACTCGTCGCCATCGCATTATTAACCTATAGTCGTCAAATTCCTTTTAAACCCCGACCCTCTACACTAAAAATCTTTATCCCATCAATTTCATTGGTAAGCTGATCTAATTTCTCTTCCAAAGTATTAACAACAAGTAACTTGGCATCCAACTTTTCTTCGTAGTCCAACGATTTAGCTACTATCTCTTTTATTTGATGGTCTAATTGGATAAGTGTTTCAGTATCAATAGCAGCAGTAGTTGTAGAAGAAAACGAGTCTCTCCCTGCTTGACTATCATTGTTCTGGTTCAAACCTTTTTCTAGCCTTGTAAAAACTTCACTATGCTTTTCATTTTGTTCTTTTAAATCCGCTATTTGATGTTGAAGTTCTCCTATCGTATTATTTTTTTCTTCTAGTTCTATTAGAGATTGTTGTCTCACCTCTTCTAACTGAGTACGCTCTTTGTTGGCTTTGGATAACTTCTCAAGTTGCGAATGTACTTGTTTATTTTCTTCTTGAATAAGATCAACAAGCTTATTTTCAAGCCGAGCTATAATCGTTTTATTAGTTAGATTTTCTTCTTCTATTGCAATAGCCTCAGTATGCTTTTCATTTTGTCCTTTTAAATCCGCTATTTGAAGTTGGAGTTTTCCTATCGTATTGTTTTTTTCTTCTAGTTCTATTAGGGATTGTTGTCTCACCACTTCGAACTGGGTACGCTCTTTGTCCGCTTTGGATAACTTATCCAGTTGCGAGTGTACTTGTTTATTTTCTTTTCGAATGAGATTAACAAGCTTATATTCGAGCTGGTCTATAGTCGTTTTATTAGTTAGATTTTCTTCTTCTATTGCAACAACCTCAGTATGCTTTTCAATTTGCCCTTTTAAATTCGCTATTTCATGTTGGAGTTTTCCTATTGTATTGTTTTTTTCTTCTAGTTCTATTAGGGATTGTCGTCTCACCTTTTCGAACTGCGTACGCTCCTTATTGGCTATGTCTAATTTTCCAAGTTGAGAATGCACTTGTTTATTTTCTTCTTGAATAAGATCAACAAGCTTATTTTCGAGCTGAGCTATAGTCGTTTTATTTGTTAGATTTTGTTCTTCTATTGCAACAACCTCGGTATGCTTTTCAATTTGTCTTTTTAAATCCGCTATTTGATGTTGGAGTTTTCCTATCGTATTGTTTTTTTCTTCTAGTTCTATTAGGGATTGTTGTCTCACCACTTCGAACTGGGTACGCTTTTTGTCTGCTTTGGATAACTTATCCAGTTGCGAGTGTACTTGTTTATTTTCTTCTCGAATGAGATCAACAAGCCTATATTCGAGCTGGTCTATAGTCGTTTTATTAGTTAGATTTTCTTCTTCTATTGCAATAGCCTCACTATTCTTTTCATTTCGTCCTTTTAAATCCGCTATTTGGTGTTGGAGTTTTCCTATTGTATTGTTTTTTTCTTCTAGTTCTATTAGAGATTGTTGTCTTACCTCTTCGAACTGCGCACGCTCCTTATTGGCTATGTCTAATTTTCCAAGTTGAGAATGCACTTGTTTATTTGCTTCTTGAATTAGATCAACAAGCTTATTTTCGAGCTGAGCTATAGTCGTTTTATTAGTTAGATTTTGTTCTTCTATTGCAACAACCTCGGTATGCTTTTCAATTTGTCTTTTTAAATCCGCTATTTCATGTTTGAGTTTTCCTATTGTATTGTTTTTTTCTTCTAGTTCTATTAGTAAACGTTGTCTCACTTTCTCAGATTGGGTACGCTCTTTGTTGGCTATGTCTAACTTCTCCAGTTGCGAGTGCACTTGTTTATTTGCCTCTTGAATGAGATCAACCAACTTATATTCAAGCTGGTCTATAGTCGTTTTATTATTCTCAAGTTTTTTATGAAGAGAAGAAACTTGCCTGTCATTTTTTTGGTATCTTTGTTGATCGGAATTGACTCCGTCTTTTAATTTATTAATAACTTCGGTTAACTGTTTACTAATTGGTAATAGATCTGTTTTTGTTTTCTGAAAGGTATCAATAGAAGCGATGAATCTATTGCCTTGTATTCCTCGCAATTGGACAGGTCCCTTATAATCACTAGCCCGCTTTTTAATTTCTTGATTTAACTTAACTAACTCCTCAGCTAGTTCATTTTTTTCGTTCGTTAATTGTATATTTTCTTGCTCTAGGTTTTCTACTACTGAATAGTGATAGCTATTTTGGTATTTCTTAACTTCATGTTTATGTCTAGCTAATTCCGCCTTTAAAAAGATGATCATTTGCCGAAGTTGTAAGGGGTCGTTATTTTTTATGTTTTCACTATTCACGTCAGTACCTCCTATAGCAATATTTTTAAGGCTAGGTTGCAAGAGATGACATTAGAATTTTGCTTTTAGTAATGTAAGAATCTCTTCAAAGTCTTTTTTGCTATCCGCAATAATATGCTCAAGTTCCTCTACGTTTTTCCCTTGAGAATCCTCGCTCACTTTTTCATGCGTTCGACTTTTTCCGTTCATCAATAGATAGAGTATCAACATATTCAAAGTGCTATTCTCCAAAAACACAAAACTATTATTGGCTTCTCCTTTACCTTCTTTTAGCCCATTAAGCTGATCTTTCATAAATTGGCTGATGACATTCTGCACTAATAATTCTTGCTCTTTGCCATCTAGATCACTCATTTTCATCCTCCTGTTTCTGCACGGTTCCGTTGAGATTAATGGGATTAATCACAGCAATCCCATCTTTTATTTGATCACTATACGTAAATCCCAGGATACTGCCCGCATAAGATTCTTTGGGAGACCATGTAATCTGGAAGTTTGAAAATGAAATGGTCTCATTAGGTTCAATGGATGCTTTCCCTAAAGGTCTAAGCCAAAATTCCTCTTTATTCGTTTTCTCATTTGTACGTTCCCAGCCATCTGCAACTTTCAATGACTGCTTAAAATCGGCATAAACGTACCTCCCTGAAAAGGAGAAGGGAGACTCTTTAGATACTTTTATGCACACTGATGGATTTGTGATTGGCTGGTTCCCCAGATTATGTATATGGTAAGATCCGAGACATAGGCTCTCTTGTTCTGGATCATGCGCAATATTTAATGAATAAGTAAAATAACTTACTAGTATCATTTTGGCAGGCTCATTAATCTCATCAATCATTTTTTTGATTTCAGATAAATATGTTTTTGTTTGATGCTGAAGCTTCGTAATCTTTGCTTCCACATCATCCCTATTGTGTCCCACCATTCCCCTACCCCTTTTCCTCAAAAAAAATAAAGAGAGAAATTTCCTCTCTTTAAGATATGTTTTATGCCTAACCATTATCACTAGTAGCCGATATTAGTGACAGCAATGATCGTGGTCATCATCGGGGAAAACAACAGAGCATTGTTGCGGGCGCATTGGTGGTGCGCAAGCAGTTGCTAAATCTTCTCTTGGTTCACAGTAATCAGCTAAAAACTCAACAGTGACTGGGAATGTTGATTGGATGCTTTGGCATGTATCTATTGAGATAGATAGATCAGAGAATTTGATTCTATCCGAATTTACCGGATGTGGGCCTTCCAACGTTGGTTCAGCAGGATTTCCGTACTCACCCTCATGCTTAAATTCTAACTCCCCAGTGCTACTGACGAAACAATCTAGATTCGTGTACGTAATTTCAACCTCTGTTTCTTTAGGGGCACACAAGGTGATTTGTTCACTACGACTAACATCAATATTTTCAGATGGATATGTGCATCCATTCCGTAAAGTAATGAAAATTGTTAAATCAAACTTCTTTTTAATAGTGAGACGTTGAAGAATAACAGTCTTTCCATCAATACAGAATGAGCAATCCTCGCGTCCGAGGATGACAATCGGATGATGCTGATCAGGTTTCACTTCACATGAAACGGTCGCTCCCCTTAAATCATGATGGTGTAAATGTTTTGGTATTCCAGGGAAATGAATGAATCCCCTAGGACTAACATCAAACGACTTTTCTTTAACAATCCAGTCAAACACCTTGTCGACATTTATACAAATTAATTCTTTTCCTTCATGATGCTTTTTTTCTTGCATTTTGCAGACACCTCCATATTTTTTTTATCTTTCTTTGGTAGCATATGATGTGAAAAAATGAGCGTATGGGCAAACAAATGATTTATCAAGATATTTGTTAAATTGAACAGGAATGGGATGTGGTAAGGAGTAATTGATGCAAATGGTTTACTACAGTAAGGATATTGCCCGCTGAGAATCCAGCTCATTATGATATATAAATCAGTGGCTGAAAGTGACAAGTTATTTACCGCTGATCAATTCCATGCCTGGTAAAAACAATTTGTCACCTAATGAAAACACTACTAATAGTATAGTAAAGTATTGTAAAGGGGTGAATAGTGATGGGAGATTCTAAATTATACACCGCTCATGACGTTGAAAAACTGAAGCAGAAAATCGCAACCTATAAAGACACCTTAACTTCGTTGAAAACAGGGAGCTCAATTGATGGGTATCTGTTCATAAAGAATGAATTTAGTGGTTTTAAATCACAAATCTCACATTTAGAAGGGCTAGCGGAAATAATGGATGAAAAACAAAGTTTGCAAATTGGGGAGTATGAGCAACAAGTAAAACAATTTTCTGTTCAGATTAACAACCTAAACCAAACTGTTGAGGAATTGAATCAAGATATTTCATTGTTAAGGAATAAAATAAAAAATGATACTAGCAATGATTTTATAGAACACGTTAATGAACAGGTCAAAGTACAAGAATCGGAAATTATCAAGAATAACGAGAATAGGGTGGATAGTTTAATAGAAGAAACAACCCAAACTAAAGACCGATCATTCATCTCTTCCATTCAACAATCGAATCGTCCACCATCTTTTATGCAACTGCAAAGTCTTGTAGCTAAGGCTAATAGCATCCAAGAAGCATCAAGTGATGCTGCTCCTGTTTCAAACCTGGCTATTCAGAAGAAGTATCCAGAAGAGCAGCAGTTTAGTAACAAAAGTTTCCCATCGACTGGCATTAATCCTAGCCAACTATATAGTGGACGGAACAATAATGCTCCAATGACTTCGGCAATTCAGCTAAATAAGTTTAAGAAAAAACAAAGGATACCAATTAGAGTCATCGAGAATTCGACTCTATCTTCAACTACCAGCATTCTTGAAAAAAACGAGAAGGTGACGGAGTATTTTGATGAAGTGAATAATGTGGCTCCTATTGAGGTGGTTACTGCTATTATTGAGAGTTCCGTTGAATCGAATACTATAGCTCCAGCTCCAATCCACGTGGTAAATGCTCCTATTGAGAGTTCCAATGAAGTGAATGATATAGCTCCAATCGAAATGTTAAATACTTCTCTTGAGGTTTTCGATGAAGTGAGTGAGGTTGCTCCAATTGAGGTAGTGAATGCCCCTATTGAGATTTCCAATAAAGTGAATGATATAGCTCCAATTGAGGTAGTGAATGCCCCTATTGAGATTTCCAATAAAGTGAATGATATAGCTCCAATTGAGGTGGTGAATGCCCCTATTGAGATTTCCAATAAAGTGAATGATATAGCTCCAATTGACGTGGTAAATACGCCTCTTGAGGTTTTCGATGAAGTGAGTGAGGTTGCTCCAAATGGGGTGGTAAATGCCCCTATTGAGATTTCCAATAAAGTAAATGATATAGTTCCAATTGCGAGTTCTAATGAAATGAAAAGACAACAACATAAAAATAAAGAGACGTCTTGGCTTTTCAACATCTTCAGCAAGAAGCATTAATTCCTATTTAGATGATGTAGTCGGAATTAATATATCGTGTAGCCTATCTATAACAGCCGCCTTGACTTAGTGTCAAGGCGGCTGTTTTTTGAACTTGATAATCATAAAGGCACGACAAATTTTGAATTTCGGCTAGTTACACTTCCTTGTTTTAGAAGTTGCACAGATGTTCCGAAAAATCCGCAGTACTAGTTTATAAATTTAAAGTTGTTATAGACAAGTAGTCGATAGCCCGTCCGCCTTGCATTCGCTTTGAATAGAATAGCAGAGATAGGAGGTGATAAATATGTGTTCAAATAACTCTAACAGGAATTGGGGACCGTTCTTAGCTGTTGAATCTGCCTCTATAAGGCCACACGCTTGCGCTTCGCACCCTAGCGTAGTAGTCATTCAACATGGTCTGATTAATATCTCCAATATTAACAGCAAATTTGACGTAGACGTAGACGTCGACGTCAGATAATCCACGGATCGCGCGCAAGCAGGAGATAATTCAAAGGTACCTGTGCATGGTTGAATTATGACAATTCAATACCCCGAATAAAAAGGCAATAGGGAGACAACCAAATGTTAATATGGTTGCCTTCTTATTTTACTTTATGCAATCGAGTGCAATAGGTAAGGCTTTGAAATTTTTCCACCTTTCCCCCTGCTCCACACCGTACTTTAACTTTCACTTTATACTGCGTTCCTTCTTAATCTACAATAATAATTTCAACCAAATTACATTTCTTACGATATTTATTTAGTTTCTCGAGCTGTTTTCCTTTCAACTTAAGTTCTTGCATATATCGTTCAATGGTTTTGTCTGTTGTTGCGTGAATCAATCTGTGAATAGATTAATTCACTATCACTAAGTTTTTAAATTCAGCTGCTCCACCTAGTGTCTTAGGTAGTATATGGTGACAATGCACATCAGAGCTATAATGTGCTTTCAGAATAACTTCATTTCCATATTTCTATAATGGCTAAATTGTTGTTTCTTTGATATTTTCTCCAAAGCATAAAAAATAACCACCTCTCAACTTTCTGAGAAGTGGTTATTCCAATACGAATTAATTATGAACAAGACAGCTTCACAAAATGGCTTGTGAAGAGAATTACATCATGCCGCCCATTCCGCCCATGTCAGGCATTCCGCCCATTGAGCCTGCTGGTTCAGGAAGGTCTGCAACTACAGCTTCAGTAGTCAAGAACATCGCTGCAACAGATGCTGCGTTTTGAAGTGCATAACGTGTAACCTTAGTTGGGTCAACGATTCCAGCTTCCATCATGTTTACCCACGTACCGTCAGCTGCATTGAAGCCAATTCCAACTTCTTCGCGTTTTAGACGGTCTACAACGATAGATCCTTCAAGACCAGCGTTGTTAGCGATTTGACGTACAGGCTCTTCAAGCGCGCGAAGCACAATTTTAATACCTGTAGCTACGTCGCCTTCAGTAGTCTCTAGTAATGCTTCTACTTTACTATAGACGTTTACAAGAGCAGTACCACCACCAGAAACGATACCTTCTTCAACAGCTGCACGCGTTGAGTTCAATGCGTCTTCGATGCGAAGTTTACGTTCTTTAAGTTCAGTTTCAGTAGCTGCACCGACTTTGATAACTGCAACACCGCCTGCAAGTTTAGCAAGACGCTCCTGCAATTTCTCTTTATCAAATTCAGAAGTGGATTCTTCAAGTTGAACACGGATTTGGTTAACACGTGATGCAATAAGCTCTGAATTGCCACTACCTTCAACGATTGTCGTGTTGTCTTTTGTAACAACAACTTTCACTGCATGGCCAAGCTGTGAAATATCAGCTGATTTAAGATCAAGACCGAGGTCTTCAGTGATAACTTCTCCGCCAGTCAAAGTTGCAATGTCTTCAAGCATCGCTTTACGGCGATCTCCGAAGCCTGGTGCCTTAACAGCAACAGCATTAAATGTACCGCGTAGTTTGTTCACAACAAGTGTTGCAAGTGCTTCGCCTTCAACGTCTTCTGCAATCATAAGAAGTGGTTTACCTTGTTGTACAACTTGTTCAAGAACAGGAAGGATTTCTTGGATGTTCGTAATCTTTTTATCTGTGATCAAGATATAAGGATTGTCCAACACAGCTTCCATTTTGTCTGTATCCGTTGCCATATATGCAGAAGCATAACCGCGGTCAAATTGCATTCCTTCAACAACGTCTAGTTCAGTTGTGAAGCCTTTTGACTCTTCGATTGTAATGACGCCGTCGTTGCCAACGCGCTCCATTGCTTCAGCAATGAGTTTTCCAACTTCTTCGTCTCCAGAAGAAATAGATGCAACTTGTGCAATTTCTTCTTTTCCTTCGATTTCATTGGAGATTTCTTGAAGCCCTTCAACAGCAGCGATAACCGCTTTTTCGATTCCTTTACGGATTCCGACAGGGTTAGCACCCGCAGTAACGTTTTTCAGTCCTTCACGGATCATTGCTTGCGCTAGAACCGTTGCAGTCGTTGTACCGTCACCAGCGATTTCATTCGTTTTAGACGCTACTTCAGCAACCAGTTTTGCACCCATATTTTCGAATGCATCTTCAAGTTCGATTTCACGTGCAATTGTTACACCGTCATTTGTAATAAGCGGTGAACCAAATTTTTTCTCAAGGACAACGTTACGTCCTTTAGGTCCAAGCGTTACTTTTACAGCGTTTGCTAATGTATCGACCCCACGTAGCATTGCGCTTCGTGCGTCTTCGTTGAATTTAATTTGTTTAGCCATTTATAAGTACCCTCCTGATTTTTCGTGTATTTTTAAACAAGCTGTGCATCAGTCTATTAGCCAATGATTGCTAAGATGTCACTTTCACGCAAGATCAGATATTCATTACCTTCATGTTTGATTTCAGTACCTGCATATTTTGAGAAGAGGATTCGATCTCCTTCTTTAACTTCCAATTCGATACGTTGTCCGTTTTCAAGAACGCGTCCAGTACCTGTAGCAAAAACTTTACCTTCTTGCGGTTTTTCTTTTGCAGAGTCCGGTATAACAATACCGCTTGACGTTTTTTCTTCTGCCTCGATTAGCTCGATAACAATACGGTCACCTAATGGTTTCAACAATTGAAACAACCTCCTCAGATAATATCTCCCTTTTAGCACTCGATAGACATGAGTGCTAATACATTTCTAATCATAATGAACATTTGCATATATTGCAAGTGAAATACTCCGAACATTTTCTCTTTGCTTATCTACCTCTAAACAGCTAAAATTGACTTCATCCCCAGTTGAAAGGGTGGCGCTACTTGAAGAATTGGAAAATCTATATGTATCTTTTATTTACCTACATTCTAATGCATGTAGGCAGTGTATTTTTGACGCAGGGCTTATTCGAAAACTTTCCTTGGAATGAACAATACACCGAGCAGGACATGAAGTACCGGGCGAGTTCTTGGTCGCTCTTCACCGTTAATTCAATTGCCGCGATCATTTTTCTACTAATCATTTTGAAGAAGAAAAAATTCTTCCAAGTATTCGGAGGAAAAAAATCTTCCATCGGCAATTCAGTACTTTGGGGATTCATCGGTTTCTTCCTAGCCTTGGGTGGGCAAATGCTTGCTGGTGCCATCGAGATTGCAATCGGAATAGAACCAGGATCCGATAACACCGCAATACTTTCCGACATTGCGAAAGTGTCTCCAATTATCATCATTTCAATTGTACTGTTCGCACCATTCCTAGAAGAAATCATTTTTCGACGAGTTATCTTTGGCGGAATTTATCAAAAGACAAACTTTTGGATTGCAGCCATTGTCAGCGCCCTAGTGTTTGCTGCTGTTCATAATGAATTCGAACACCTTCTAATTTATATGATGCCCGCTTTCGTCTTCTCTTACTTGTATTACCGGACGAAACGCATACTGACACCAATGATTGCCCATTTACTAATGAACGGATTTGTCGTTGTCCTCAATTTAAACATTGAGAAGTTACAGCAATTGCAAGAGGATTTGAAACAAGCCATAATCTTCTTTATGCACTAAAAAAGTCTTCCACAGCCCTACTTAGGGTTGTGGAAGACTTTTTTCATTTCTGCTGTTGCTCATTCACTTCATCAATCTGACGCTGTTGTTCAGCTTTCGCCTCTTCAAATTGTCGCTGCTGTTCGGCCTTCAAGTATTTTCGGTGACCGAAGCGTGAAATGAAAATACTTATTTCATAAAGTGCAAACAATGGAAGCGTGACGAACGCGTGTGACAATAAGTCAGGCGGTGTAATAAAAGCCGCAATTACAAATAGAACAAAGTAAGCGTATTTTCGTATTTTCACAAGTGTCTTCGGATTCAAAATACCGAGTCTCGTGAAAAACAACAAGACAACCGGTAATTGAAATACAATACCGAATGGAATTAGCAGTTGAAAAAGGAACGAGAAATACTCATTAATGCCGATTGTCTGGGTTATATCGAGCTCCGCGGATAAATTCATCATGAATTTCATCACATAAGGCAGCAGGATGAAATAAGAAAATGCAATACCACCAACAAACAGGAAAAATGTGAACGGGATATAATTCAATGTCGCACGCCGCTCAGTTTCATGCAATCCAGGTGAAATAAAGGACCATAATTGATACATAAGCACCGGTGAAATGACGATGAATGCAATAAAGACAATCACTTTCACGTAAATCATAATCGGGTCAAGTACATTGAAAGCGTTCAACGCAATATTATGTGCTTCCCCATCATTTTGCAGGAACTGAATAAGCGGTTTTGCTATAAAGAAAGCACCTACTACCGCAACAATAAAGAAAACGACGATAACCATCAGCCGTTTTCTAATTTCATCTATATGCTCAATGACTGTTAAGTTTTTTTCTATCATCGACAGACATCCTAACTTACTTCAGTTCTTCTTTCTTGTCTTCAACTTTCTTTACTTCATCGTCTTCTACAAGACCTTTTGTCGCGTGTTTGAATTCACGCAAAGATGAACCAAAGGCTTTCCCGATTTCAGGTAGTTTCTTGGGACCGAATACGAGCAAAGCAATAACAGCAATGATAATCAGACTTCCTGCACCTGGCATCTCGGACACCTCCTTCATAAAGCTAGGGATTGGATTGAACTCAATCCTTCTTGTGTCTATTTTACACGAAAGCTGACTGAAATACTATTTACGAGGCGTTACATATGTGAATCTTTTACGTCGTTTTTGATAAAATAAATAAGCGTTTGCAACTCGACAGACAAATCGATTGTATGGACCCGTAACGAGTCGGGTACTGTTAACCGGACCGGAGTAAAGTTAAGGATTCCTTTCACACCGATAGCTGCAAGCTTATCTGTCACTTCTTGAGCTACACGTGAAGGCACAGATAGAATGACGAGCTCGATTCCTAATTCCTTGATTTTATCCTCAATCATATCTGGATGAAATACAAGAATTCCACTCATCTCTGTCCCTTCATGTGAAGCTTTCGGATCGAATGCAATGATGATCCGTGTATTATGGTTTTTATGGAAATTATATTTCAAAAAAGCGTTCCCTAAACTACCAACACCAATGAGCGCTACATCTGTGACTTCATCCTGATCGAGAGCCTGACGAAAAAAGTCGACAAGATAATGCACATCATACCCGTACCCTTTGCGACCAAGTGCACCAAAATGTGAAAAATCACGTCGAATCGTGGCAGCATCAATTTTCATAGCTTCGCTTAATTCACTGGATGATACCCGTTTCTTCCCTGAATTCGCGAAGTTTTGAAGGAACCTATAATATAAAGGCAAACGTTTTGACGTCGCCTGCGGAATTTTGATTGTTTCCCCTATCATGTTAACCCTCCTGAGTGTATCTAAAGGCGATTCTATCGTACAGTAGATAATGAATGTTGTAAAGTCGACCGTTGCACGCTTGACGCCATTCATTTAAACTGAAGAGGAATAGAGGTGCTTTATTTGATCGTATTACAAGTGAACGGACTAACAAAGTCATTTTCAGGAACAGATATATTAAGTAACGTAAAGCTCGAAGTTCAACATCGCGACCGCGTCGCACTTGTTGGACGCAACGGAGCCGGAAAATCGACATTACTCAAAATAATTGCAGGTGAAATGAGCGCTGATTCGGGTGATTTAATCGTCCCTAAAGATATCCGGATTGGGTACCTTGAACAGCATTCAGGCATTGATTCTATATTGACGGTTTGGGAAGAGATGATGACTGTATTCGAACCACTCCATAGTATTGAAAGACGACTTCGATCGCTTGAGGGGCTTATGGCAGATCCCTCTGTCTACGACAACCCGAGCGACTATGAACGGGTCATCAAAGAGTACGACGCCCTACAAATAGAATTCAAAGACTCTGGCGGCTATCAATATGAATCTGATACTCGTTCGGTGCTTCACGGGATGCGTTTTTACCCTGAGGATTACAGCAAAAACGTCAATCTACTTTCCGGTGGTCAGAAGACGCGATTGGCACTCGCTAAAATGCTGCTAAGTAAACCAGATCTCCTCATCCTTGATGAACCCACAAACCATTTGGATATCGAAACGCTCGGCTGGCTAGAGAAATACCTGGTGTCCTATGAGGGAGCAATCTTGATTGTTTCCCATGACCGCTATTTCTTAGATGAAATCGTGACAATCGTCTACGAAGTCTCGCGGAAAAAAGTAGCGAAGTATACGGGTAACTATAGTGCGTATCTTGACGAAAAAGCGAAAAATTATGAACGTGATCAAAAACTTTACGTCAAAGAAATGGGTGAGAAGGCCAAGCTTGAAGACTTCGTTCAGCGAAACATTGCACGAGCATCGACTTCTAAAATGGCGAAAAGCCGCCGTAAAACACTAGAAAAAACGGATTGGATGGGCTCTCCTGATGGGGATGAAAAATCCGCAAACTTTACCTTCTCTATTGACCGTCCCAGTGGAAATGATGTGCTAGCACTGGAAGATGTAGCAGTTGGTTATAACGGTACTCCTGTGTCAAGCGGTATTGGCATCCGTGTCTACAAACAAGACCGTATTGCACTCATCGGACCGAACGGTGTCGGTAAATCAACCATTTTAAAAACCATAGTCAAGTCACAAGAGCCAATAGACGGCAAAATCCGTTATGGCACAAATGTTCAATTTGGCTATTACGACCAAGAACAAGCGACACTTATCGGAACCGGGACAGTTCTTCAGGAACTTTGGGATGAGTGGCCGATGATGAATGAAAAAGACGTTCGCTCAGTACTTGGACGCTTTTTATTTACCGGTGAAGATGTTGAGAAGCCTGTCACTTCCCTATCAGGTGGAGAAAAAGCTCGATTATCTCTCGCTAAATTAATGTTACAAAAATCAAATACACTTGTCCTTGATGAGCCAACGAACCATCTTGACTTGGATAGCAAGGAAATTCTTGAAAATGCATTGGATGACTTCCCTGGCACCCTCGTCTTTGTGTCGCATGACCGGTACTTTATCAATCGCATCGCTACAAAGGTAATCGACGTCAGCGCAACAGGTACAACCGAATACCTTGGTGATTATGATTACTTCATCGAGAAAAAACTGGAACAGGAAGAACTACTTGCCGAATCTAACGCCGCTAAAGCAACTGCAACTCCTGTCATTGAAAGAAAAAATGATGAAGATAAAGAACTAAAAAGGCAGGAAAGAAGACTGACTAGAGCTATTGACGAAGTCGAATCGCAACTAACTATTTTGGAAGATGAAATCGTAGCACTGCAAGATGAACTTTCCACTCCTGAATTTGCAGACGATCATGTCAAATTAATGGAGTTACAGGCACAGATTGATGCACTTCAGGCACAGCATGACAGCAAATCAGAAAATTGGCTTGTTCTTCAAGAGGAGCTAGAATCATTGTAAGAAAGATGTGAAGAGTACGTCACGGTAAACCAGAATTAGCGGTTTAATCGTGACGTTTTGTCATTTCTTGCTGTCGTATTCTATCAAATAAAAGTAAGAAAGGATATTCTCCGAAAAAGGTTTCCACAATCTTATCCACACAGGAAATGTAGTTATACCTGTAATCCACCGTTATTATCCACACTATCCACAAAAAATGCATTTCTTATACACATAGTTATCCCTCAATCACTGTTACTATATGTACATATACAATTGTTATACACAACTTATCCACAATTGTGCATAAGTACGAATGTTCCCTATTGACATCTCAAAAAAAATCGGGATAAAAAAACACGAAAGTTGTCAAAATATGACGACTTTCGTGTTATTACTTATTTACTGTTTCCATGACACTAGGGGCATACCAGGCTTACCATTCATCGCAAGATTTCCGCGTATTCCATCTATAAACATGGCCGATCCAGCTGCAGCAATCATTGCCGCATTATCTGTACATAATGCGATTGGTGGAACGTAAAAAGGTATATCTTGCGTCTTAAATGTTTCTTCAAGAGAAGCACGTAACCCTTTATTCGCTGCTACTCCGCCAGCGGCAATTACCTGTTTCACACCGAACTCTTTCGCTGCTCTTAACGCTTTCGTCGTCAACACCTCAACGACACTTGCTTGGAAGCCAGCCGCAACATGAAAGGGGTTTACATCCTCCCCCTTTTGTGCGAGATTATGCTTATAATTAATCACTGATGATTTAAGACCGCTGAAGCTAAAGTCATATGAACCTGGCTCGAGCCATGCTCGCGGGAAAACAACTTGGCCATCGCTTTCAGCCGCTAACTTATCGATTTGTGGTCCGCCCGGGTAAGGAAGACCCAGTACACGAGCTACTTTATCATAGGCTTCACCAGCAGCGTCATCACGTGTTTCTCCAACTAATTTAAACGAACCATGCCCCTCCATTATTACTAGCTCTGTATGGCCTCCTGAGACGATGAGCGCAAGAAGTGGGAACTCCATGGGCTGCATTAGTTGGTTAGCGTATATATGTCCTGCAATATGATGAACACCGATAATCGGTAAACCGCTGGCAAAAGCAAATGCTTTCGCAGCATTAACACCAATCAACAAGGCCCCTACTAAACCAGGTCCTTCGGTAACAGCAACTGCGTCAAGTTCCTCGGGTTTTAGTTCAGCATTCGCAAGTGCTTCCTCAATCACCAGTGTAATTTGCTCAACATGGTGTCTCGATGCAATTTCCGGCACTACCCCGCCAAACCGTTTTTGGCTAGTAATTTGAGATGCTACGACGTTCGATATAATCTCTGTTCCGTTTTTTACGACGGATGCAGCGGTTTCATCACAGCTTGTCTCAATTCCTAAAATATAGCTATCTTTTGTCATTTGAATTCCACCCACATGACGAGCCCATCTTCATGGTCGTCCGTATAATAGTTTTTCCTAATTCCGCCGTCCTGGAACCCAAGCTTACGGTAAAGATTTTGAGCCGTAATATTGGTCATCCGCACTTCCAGTGTCATTAAACGGACTTCTCTTTCTATACAAAGTGCAATCGCTTCCTTCATTAGAGATTCACCGATGCTATTGCGCCTCAAATGCTTACGTACCGCAACATTCGTAATATGGCACTCATCCAGTACTATCCACATTCCGCAATGCCCGATAACTTCATTTTCATAAACTGCAACAACATAGTGCGCATGGTCATTTTCGGTCATTTCATGCTCAAAAGCTTCTGCAGTCCACGGCGTAGCAAATGATTCCTTTTCGATTTCAACAACGGAAGGAATATCCTCTACTCCCATTTCTCTATAACTAATCTCTTTATCCACGATCATTGTCCTTCCCCTGCTCTTTTAACCAATTTGCCTCAGCCTCAGCAATACGTCGATATTCCGGAACAAATGCATGTATATCCGCTTCTGATTCTGATTGAGCAGCAATATATATAAGGGATGACGCTCGTGGTAGATTAAATTGAAGAGGAGCTAGAACTGCACGTTGTCCTAGATGCTCAATAAGTTTTCGCTCATGCATTGCTGTATCTTTTCCAACGAATAAAACAGGACTACTGTGTTGCTCAAGCAAATGAACCAACTCTTCCAACGAGTAATGGCCATCCTCAATAATTTCAGTAAACTTTCCTGCATCATATTGATAAACGCCGGCGTAGACATTACCTCGTCTTGCATCAACAATTGGACAAACAAAACCATTAAAGAATAATGCATTTGCCGCTAGTGCTTTTAAAGTGGATACGCCCACAAGTGGTCTACCAAGTGTCCAGGCAAGTGTCTTCGCTATCGTCACTCCGATTCGCGCGCCTGTATAAGAACCCGGGCCTTCCGAGACTGCAATTGCATCAATATCCGCAGGTACTAAACCAGCTTGTTCCAATAACTCTTCAATTGCCGGCATAGCACGTAGCGAGTGGTTAATAGCCATCGCAGAAGTTCCTTCTATTAATAGTTCCCCATCTTTCACAAGTGCAACTGAAATGGGCGTGTTAGCCGTATCTATACCTAGCCAGATCATAAGAAAATCCCCTCGCAAATCTTTTCATATCTTTCACCTATCGGCGTGAATGTAATCATCCGTTTATCTCCGCCACCATGAACAAGCTGGATTTCCAGACGTTCTGCCGGCAAATCATCTTTTATTAGATGCGCCCACTCTATTACAGATATTGCATCTCCGTAAAACAGTTCATCCCAGCCAAGATCCTCATCACTGCCAGCTAAGCGATAGACATCGAGATGATTGAGCGGGTAATAACCTTCGTACTGTTTGATGATTGTAAATGTCGGACTGTTAACGGTGCGTGTAATGCCTAGTCCTTTTGCAAGTGCCTTTGTAAATGTCGTTTTACCTGCACCTAAATCGCCTTCAAGCGTTAGTACATCCGGTGGTGTGAGAAGGGCTGCAAGTTTCGTTGCAATCTGCTCTGTCTCTTCTACAGAACTAACTTCTATTTCCCTAGTCATAGGTTATTTCCTCTCTGCTTCTTTGCTATAGTGTACCGAAAACTTGATATATCAGAAAGCATCTACGCTTATATATGTATTTTCGGATGGGGGTGTTGTTTACTTTGCTGAAAACGTTGCTCACTTTTGCGATAACGTTGTTTATTTTTGTTGGAGTGTTGTCTAGTTTGCAAAAAAACATTGCCTACTTCTTTTTCAATTAAATATATTTGTTAAATCCTAGAATTCTATATACAAAAAAACCAATCCCGGAATTAATCCCTAGAATCGGTTCTGAATTTAAAATTTAATGGCGGTCCCGACCGGGATCGAACCGGCGATCTCCTGCGTGACAGGCAGGCATGTTAACCGCTACA
>NZ_JADPRX010000024.1:0-61783 GCF_017347125.1 Sporosarcina sp. E16_3 | reverse complement strand
GGCGGTTGGTATCGCCGTCGATATATTATTCGATGATGACGGTCTGAATGATGATGGCAGCTATGACGAGGTGTCTATAGAGATTATCGGTGAGGACGTTGATGATGCTGATGTGAGATCTGTGGTGGATTCACATAACCCCACACCAATTCCAATTCAACCTTCAAATGAAGAAAGAATTGTAATATTAGAGGAAGCAATCATGTTTCTATTAATGGGGGGAGGTGATTTATAATGAGTTCGCCAGTATACGCGTTTCTACTCAATATGTGGATGATGAAAAGACTTGACGAGGCCTATCTGAAAGGACAAGTTACGAGAGGTAATATTACTCAACTTGAAATGGATATGATTTTAGCCACTCCGCAATTCAACTTATAACGCCTAAACAGGGCGTATTTTTACGTCACAAAATAAGGAGGACACCCATGAAACCAATACGGATATTTGACGCCGATGTTAACTTTCAAGCTGAAATTTCAAACTACGAATCATTAATGTTCACTCGCTCATTCCACGGCATAGGCGACTTAGAATTAAGAATCAACCGCTACAAAAACTACACGGATACTTTGCAAAAAGGAAACGTAATCGTTGTTGATAAAGACTTACACAAAGCCTATAAAATCATGCACCGTGAAATAGAACTTGACCAAAGCGGCAAAGCTACGGAAAATTGGCTTATCAACGCACTCGAATTAAAATCGGTAGTCGGCCAACGAATCACCTTACCACCTGTCCACACGTCGCATGACAATCGTTCTGCATCGGCTGAAACTGTAATGAAACACTACATCAGCAACAACGTAATCACTCCTGTGGATGGCAAGCGGAAGATCCCGCAACTCATTTTAGCTACTGATTTAATACGCGGTCCACAAGTTAACTGGCAATCACGCTTCAAAAACGTTGCCGAGGAAATGGCCGAGATGTCGCTAATGTCGGGTATAGGTTGGGGGGCTCGGATTGATTACGCTTTACGAAAATGGGTGTTTGACGTTTATGAAGGACGCGACTTATCCGTCAATCAGTCTATTAATTCGCCCGTAATATTCAGCCCTCTTTTTGATAACATCAAAAACATGCATTACGTTGATAGCGATTTAAACTATCGAAATACGGCTTATATCGCAGGGCAAGGCGAAGGTGTGGAACGCCGAGTTGTCGAGTTAGGACAAGCGGTAGGACTGTCACGGCATGAACTGTTTGTGGATGCTCGGGATGTATCGGAAGAAACGGAAGATGAAGAGCCTGTACCGCGTCCTCCACAAGATATTATTAACGACTTAATCAATCGCGGTGAACAGAAACTCGCGGAATTGATACAAGAAACGTTTCTCGAGGCACAAGTCATGACTAACTCCACATTCAAGTATGAAGCAGATTGGGATTTAGGTGACATCGTAACTACGCAATATACAGATTGGGGCATCACCCTTGACGCTCGAATTACGGAAGTTAAAGAAATATATGAACCCGAAACAGGATTCACGCTCGAAGCTACGTTTGGGAATAATCGCCCTACGTTAATTAGCAAGATTAAACAAGAACTAACAGGAATGAAAGCTGAAATAACAAGGTGAGGACGTTCCTGACGGGGCGTTCTTTTTATTTACAAAAAAGGAGTGATAACGTGTCATTAACGAATCCAATAACAATCACGGCAGACATTAACAGCGGAACATTCGGCACTGTATCCGAAAAGGTAACGCAAGGCGATACGGTCGTATTGACGGTTAACGTCACATTGGGCGGCGAACCTTTCGCAATGAGCGGTGTGGATAAAGTAACGCTCGTCTCCACACGCCTAGACCGCGAAGTCGTAATTGATGTGGGCGAAGTAACCGGATATTCGCAAGCGGTCTTTTTGTTGAGTAAGCGAGCTACAGCGGTAGGCGGGACAATTAAAGTCGTAATCCAACTGTATGATACCGGAAATAATCGAGTATCTACAATTAAAGGGTCAATTATTATCGAAAGCGATCCGACAGGCAACTATAAGCCATTTGATTTTGAAAAAACGTTAATCCAGACAGTTCTTGGAGACGGCCCCGTGGTTATAGAAGCGGCTCAAGTCGCAACACTCGCAGCGGATGATGCTGCTAATCGCGCGGACGTGTCGGCAGATGCAGCAGATACAGCCCGAAATAACTTGACGGCCGATGTAACTGACTCACTAAACGGATTGGCGCAGGAACGAGCGGAATCCATAGCAGTTAAGGACGCAACCGAAATAGTGCGAGCTGCAACGGATGCGGAACGTATTGCAACGGAAAGCGTTAAAGATGACACTATGCTCGTTAAAAATGCTACTGAAAGCGAGCGTTCAAACACTGAGACTGTGCGTGAATCCACAGAGATTGTGCGTGCAGCCACCGAAGCGGAGCGCTTGCTTACTATTGAGGCGACTAGACTTGCGAATATTGAAGCGGCTTATATAGAAGGTAAACGTCCGTTAATCGAACAGGTTGTCACGGATGGGCCAACAATACTCAGTGCTGCACAAGCGGCAACCATTAATGCGGACAATAAAGCACAATTAGCACAGTCAGCGGCAGGCAGAGTAGACACTCGAATGACCGAATTGGAAGGTGTAAATGCTGTACAATTTGATGCCAGATTGAATTTAGCTACTCAACAGTTGGCTGATACTACTGGTCAGACATATAAAATTAATAACAGAAGCAACACATCTATTATATCACGCAGAAAAAGAAAACCTCTAATGACTTTTATCGATGATGATGGACGTAATCAAGTAATGACGAAGTGGCTTCCCGTCATTCAAGAGACAGGGTTAAAAATGACAATACCTATAGTTACGGGATCGGTAGACAGTGGCGCATACGGGTACATGAGTTGGGATAATATAGAAACATTGAAAAGCTACGGAACTGAAATATGTTGCCACACATATTCTCACCCTAATTTAGGGTCAATACCGCTAGAAAAGGTCAGAGAAGAATTCGAGAAATCCACAAAACTACTACGAGAACATGGTTGCCGTGATGATTTACTCGTGTACCCTTTTGGAGTACATGGAGATGCGGTACGCCCAATTGTAAAAGAGTTTTACAAGGTTGGGGTTGATGTAAAAGAAGGTATTAACACACCACCTGTATACACTCACGCAATGCTGAGGAAAACGATGGGTGAAGCGGGAGCAAACACTCTATCTTATTATAAAGAACAACTTGACTTAGCAATTGCGAATAATGGATGGTTAATATGGAAATCTCACAGTCAATATGAAACGATGACACCTGAACAGATGGCGATTATTAAAGAGTTCATCATCTACGCACAAGATAAAATTGACATAGTGACTTTGGGTGATGGTCTGGATATTTACGGAAACCTTATTGATGTGGGCGACTTTTATCGACACACTTTGGGGAGTACTGCACCCTATTATTATGTGATGGATAATGAGGGGAGAATACATTCAAATGAAGAATCTAAACAATTTTCACTAAAATATGAGCCAAGTATCGGATTCGGCACGCCTGTAACTAATTTCAGGGAAAATATGAAAAGTGTGCATGTGATTATTGCTGCCATTAGCCAAGGATTCCCTACCACTTCGGGTTATCTAGAAACAACGAGATATATCCCGTCTTCAGATTCTATCTCTCATCAACTTTTTTACGGTTCTAACAATATCGTGTACAGAAGAATGTGGAATACGATTACTAATGTTTGGGGCGATTTTAAAGTAATAGGTGGAGATAGTCCCATTCAGATACTCGTCCCTGAAGTAATTGTTCCTCCAAGCGGAACGGTGGAGGTCACTGTTACAAATGCAAACGTCTTAGCGACAAGCGTAGTTGATGGTAATCCAAGAGCGAGCATCGTAGGGGGTGTGATGTTCAACATAATAGTAAAATCGGCTGGTAATATAACCATTAGATATTTTAATACTACAGACAGCCCGATAACCGTTATCGCCAGAAACTGGTTATTTAAAATACACAATTAACATACAGTAGGACAATAAGGTTGAGTAAGGATATTTTAATTTAGGCATATAATTATTTCATATTATAGTTCATTGTTTGACATTTTCAAACACCTGTTATATAGTCTAGTTAATAGATTATATGGGAGGTTCCGTTATGACAACTGATAGAATACGATTACTCAACGATGTCCAGACGATGGTTAGCACAATATGCCCCGACGTAGATACGACGAAACTTGCGCTAAGAATGGAAGAAATCCTTTCGAACTATAATACGTCGTGGAGGACGCACGAACAGTTAAGTAACGACATTCCCGAAAAGGCAACGCTATTCCTAAGTTCTATGAAAATCGAAGGATTAAGCGAAATCACTTTGGAGGATTACGAGAGCGAGTTACGCCTGTTTGCGGTCCACTGCAGCAAAGCGGTATCTCAAATAACTACTTTTGACATTCGGAACTACTTGGCGTCCTTAGACGGAATCATGGCGAGTACAGTCGGTAAGAAGTTATCCGTACTTAAAAGCTTCTTCGGCTGGCTCGTACGTGAGGAAGTATTGCTACGCGATCCGACGAAGAAGGTAAAGATACCGAAGAAACCTAAACGCTTGCCCCGCAGCTTATCGGTCGAAGAGTTAGAAATCGTACGGGAATCCTGCGCAACTTTACGTGAACGCGCCTTAGTCGAAGTTATGTATTCGACGGGTTGCCGTCTGTCTGAAATCGCTAACCTAAAGATTTCCGATATTAATATGCAGAGTATGAGTACGCGCGTAGTCGGTAAGGGCGATGTTGAGCGACATGTATATTTATCGTATAAATCGCTTTACCATTTACGCAAGTATTTGGACAAGCGCGCCGACGATTGCGAGTATTTATTCGTATCTGTCCGCAAGCCTATCCGTCAACTATCTAATGCGTCAATACAGCGGGAAATCCGTATTATTGAAGGACGGGCGGACATCAGCAAGAAGATTACACCGCACGTACTCCGGCACACCTTCGCCCAACTGTCCACGGACGCAGGCATTGACCTATCGGATTTACAGCAGTTGCTAGGACACAGCAATCCTGCGACTACGTTAACCTACGCGATGGTCTCGGAAGAACGTAAGCAACAAGCACATAAGCGGTATCACGTACAGTAGGACGCCCCAACCGGCGTTCTTTTTTATATGCAAAAAAGCGGGGCTACCAACGATAGCCTCGCAACCACTACGGCGGTGATCGTCGTAGCAGCGTATTTACAATAACACAGGAAATGGCGGTGGTCAACGTTGAGCGAATTTGATTACATTAAGCGGGCGGAGTTCGAACGACTAGAGGAGCGGGTGACGACGCTCGATATTAAGCAGACACGGACGGAAGTTAGGACGGATAATATCGAAGCTAAAATGGATAAAATCGAAAGTAATACGACGTGGATATTGCGGCTGATTATCGGAGCAATCGCTTTGGCGTTAATCGGCTTAGTATTAGTATAGGAGGCGATTGACCATGCGGATTCAATTCGTTAAGAAGGAGCGCGCACCACGCAAGGAACCGATGGAATTCTCGAAGAAGATACTGCTAGCCATGTTCGCGATTACATTAATTATCGTAGCTTGCGCCATTGCGATGTCGTATATGACGCAGACTACGGACGTGTACGATTATCTGATTCCGTCCATATTCGGAGAACTATCAGTGGGCACCGGATTTTATTACTGGAAGGCGAAGCGAGAAAACGAAATTAAGTTGCGGGGTACTTATGGCGTTAGCGTCGAAGATCCAACGGAAGGGGACGATATAGTATGACAAAAGCGGACTTTCTACGCAAAATATCTTCACGTAAATTCTGGGCATTAACGGCAGGCTTCGTAGGCTCGTTACTACTCGCGTTTAACGTGGGGGAAAACGAAATCGCACAGGTTACAGCGGTCTTGACTGCGTTCGGATCAATCGCCGTCTATATTCTAGCAGAGGCATCCGTTGATAAAGCGGCGCTGTCCAAGACGGAAGGCGATGCGTAATGTCGGACTTCCTTCGCCCAACACAAGGACGCGTCACGTCCCCGTTCGGCCCACGCACTCATCCCGTCACAGGCAAACCGGCGGCGATGCATTGGGGCGTTGACTTCGGTAAGGACGCAGGCACTCGTATTATCGCAGCGGCCGCAGGGAAAGTAACTTACGCTAAATCGACGAACGGCTACGGTAACACCGTTATGGTCCTGCATAATATCGGAGGCAAGACGTATGAAACGGTGTACGCACACCTTGCGTCAATTGGCGTTAAACTCGGTCAATCCGTTAAGGCAGGCGAAGTTATCGCAGTAATGGGGACGACAGGCACGTCAACCGGCGTCCACTTACATTTCGAGGTGCATACGGGTCGGTGGAATAACCGGTTTACTAACGCACAGGACCCGATGAAATACGTAGGCGTGCCGGTTAGCGTGCCGAGCATTCCGGTACCTTCCAAGCCGAAACCGGCGGAGGTGATTCGAATGTTTAATCCGAGTTCAGCGACGTTAAAGGACGCTTACACGCGATTCCTTGCTGACGCAATTAAAGCCGGTCACCTGTCGCAGAAATGGGCGGACGACTTTAAAGCGGGTAAGTTATCGCTAGATGACGCGCTTGCGTTGAAAGTTATCGTAGATGATCGTAAGAAATAAAGCACGGCACAAAGGCGACTACTCTTCGGAGCGGTCGCCTTTTTTGCGTTTACAGTAATACCGGCGCAATTAGTAACACTTTACATATACGTCGCATATAGTTAAGTAACGGGAATACACGTTAATAACTAAGTAGGAAAATGGGGAGGGCGGATGCCTTCCTTTTTTATTTGGGCAGTAACATATCGACAATACCGGTCATACTATATCGTATAAGCAAAAGGAGGCAAACGCCCATGTCGTCAAACAAGGTAATCAAGAGCGTAAGTTTTAACGAAACTAACCCGCTTGATGCGCTAATGCTTAAAGCCATAAAGCGTCGTAACTTTAGTGGCTACGTTAAAAGGTTGATTGCGGCTGATATAAAAGCCAAAGAGGTCACAGTCGCTATAGTCGAGCCGGTTAAGTTGTCGGAAGATTCCGTTGTGTACAAAGAGGTATACGAGGATGTACACGAAGATGTATACATTAGCGATGACATCCCTGCAACACCCGAAAAACCTCCGCAAGCTGCGCCCGTACAGTCAACTACGGATAAACTGGCGCAGCTTAAACGGAATGGAATTAACGGACCAAAACTATTCGGAAATTAACCGCCAATAACCGTAAGCACAATCGCAACTCCTGCGCCAATTAGCGCGCCGATTCCGAAAAACATACATATCACCCTTTCCGATTTAAGTTAGTATGACCGTAAACGTCGCGGATTAAACACGGATAATGAAGGGAGTTTTGCGTAATGGCGAAGAATGAACGTATAGAGGTTGCGGAATTTATCGACGGTGAGTACGTATTTTTAAACAAGCGTCAGCGTTATATGGAAGCGGTCGGCGTATCAGCGGCAACATCTACGTTACTAATGCCGTTGACTTCGTTTGCTGCGGGCGACAGTAACACGTTTATTAAAATATACGAGGCGTCGATGCGCGTAGTCGATGCAGGCGTAGTATTCGTAATCATCTTTGCGGGCGCGACGTGGATTCTAGGCAACCGTCCTAAGTCGCTCGAATTACTGCTCGGGGCATCTGCCGGCTACTTAATTATCCGTAACGCCGTGCATATACGCGACGGACTCAAATCGCTAGTACCGGAAATGGGAGGTCTTTGATATGGACGATTTTTTAGGGGGATTACATCGGAAGTATATCGTCGAACCGTCAATGGATTATTTCGTAGAAAAAGCGGAAAATAGCTTATCAAGTATCGGTCACAGCGTTTGGGAGTGGTTCGTACAGTCACTACCGGACTTGGCGGGCTACGGCACGATGGTCACGGGCGTATGCGTCATATTAAGCACGATGGCAGGTCGCGGTATGGTTAGACCGTTAGGCTTCCTTGCGGGCGGACTTATCGTTGCAGTATGCGTATTGGAGGCGGCTTAACATGTACGAAATAGCGATATACGAGCCGAAGCTACCCGCAATCATTTCCGAAACTCCTTCTATACTAAAGTCGTCGTGGTGGCAGAGTAAGAAAATCGAAGTCGTCTACGTACCGAACGAAATGGTCGTCTACCGCGTTATCCCTCACGCCAACGTCGCTGGCAACACGAAAAGTATGTGGCGTTCGCTTCATAAGATGTACGATATGTACGCAACACCACGCAGTCGATTAGAGCGCGATGGACTTAAATTCCGTTACCGCGAAAAGGATACGTTATGGATTGACGTAGTTTTCCGCAAAGTTGGCGGTGTGGATAAGATTGAGTTTTACGTAGGCACATCCGAATTCCAAGCGGAAAAGTTAAAGCGACGCCTCGAAAATATGATGCACGTTACGATCAAGGAGGCTTCGCTTGCAGACGTAGAAATCCCGCTAGACAACACGGTCGTGCAGGAAATGCGCTACCTACGTCATGACATCTTCTCGCTGAATACGCAGACTGCGGAGCGTCAAACGCCTATCGCTACGGTACTTAATACAGTCGATGAACTAGCGCACGACGGCGATGTTGCTCGCTTGTCCATATGCGCCGATCACGAAGCACGCCCCCGATGGTCTAAGAATGCGTCATGGGCGCGTGAGAAGTTAGCGAAAGGTAAAGTACCGCAGCGTGCGGGTATACGTCAAATGATTCCGCTACTAAAGACGGGACTCGCCGGACTTGTCAACGAAGTAAACTCACTACTAGTCGACGTAGTATCCGCAATTCATAACAGCGTATTCACATCCGATAAGCAAATCGAAAAGAACGCAATTATCGACAAAGACTTTTCGCTACTCGACGAAATCAACTCGACTAAACTAAGCGGAGCAACTAACGATAAAGCTAATCTTCCCGTATTCCGCACACATATACGTGTCGCAGCGCACTCTTCAAACCGTCTGACACGGGACACACTAGCGGAATCACTGGCGACGGGCATCGGCGATACGTCGGAAGATAACGAATTACGAGGCGTAGTGGTCCGAGGTAAAACCGCTACACGCGTAATAAACGAACTTAACACGCTGAAACTTACACACACTTCGCGTATGGACCCTAACGTCAATCTATCGTCGACTGACGAAATGGCGAAACTGGCGCTACAATTGCCGTCGCGTGACTTGCAAATGCGCTATGCAGACGCTTTAGACGCTAAGTATCGTATAGAGGTCGACGTGCCTGCACCGTTGCGTATAGGTGGAGGATTACCGCTCGGGGCAGCGACTATTAAAGACAGCACGGTTAGCGTCGATATGCCAGTCGATAAGCCAGACGCACTTTATCGCGGATATGTATTTATCGGTGGCCAAGGCGCAGGTAAGGATACGGCGATTAAGAATTGGATTATCGACGGATGCTTAATACATGGAATATCTGCGGTAGTCATCGACGCAATCGACGAGCCGGGCGAGCGTGGCATGGCGGACGGCATCCGTGATTCATTGCCTGCGGATAAGATTATCGACATCGACCTTAGTGACGATAATTACGTAGTACCGCTCGACTTGACGGAGGTTGTGTCGGCTTTAGGTCGTTTAGGTGCGTCAAGGTTCGGCGATGAAATGATCGACTTTATCGACCTTGGCGGACATACGCGGTCACGGCGATTCTTGCGCGAAGCAGCTAAAGCATCGGGCGGATCATTATACGGAATTAAGAGAATCATCGAGGACGAAGATTTCCGTCTAGCTACGATTGAGCGCCTAATTATCGAAGGTAATGAGCGTCTAGCCCGTGAGTTAGCCGCGTGGGGTAGTAATGACGATATAGGAAGTAAGGCGGATGCCGTACTCGATAGGCTCGATACATTCTTCGGAAACGACCGTCTGCACGATATATTCGCACAGAAACCGCATAAGGACGTTGACTTTGTGAAGTGGATGTCGGAGGGGAAAGTTATTATACTACGCGTACCGAATCGTAAACTCGGCGAAGTGGCGACGAAGACACTTGTCCACTGGATTACGTTAAAGGCGTTTATGACGCGCATGTTAATGAGTAAAGAACAGCAGTCTAACGGATGCTTTATCGTATTTAATGAGCCGGAGCAGTATGTATCGGAGGGACTTACGAAGCTGATGGGGCGGATTGGTACGGAAGGTCGGAAGGAACGTTTCGGAAGCCTTTACGCATTTCACCACTGGAACAAACTACCGAAGTCGTTGCAAGAGAACCTACTCGGCGGAGGCGTACAGCAATTCCTTTTCGCTAACGATCATCATAAGACGTTCGAACTGTCGGCGCACCGCTTCGAGGATACCATTCCACTAGAGCAAGCGGTCCGACTTCCGCAACACTACGCAATCATATCATTACGCGCTGCCAACGAATTACAGCCGGCATTTATCGCTAAAATGAAGCCACCTACGCCGTTGCGCTATAAAAACAGTAGGCTAACGGCACAGCACGCTAAAAAGTACGGCCGCAAATGGCAAGACTTGCAGGACTTGTAACGTGGGGTTCGAAATCGGAAGTTATCCACATGTTAATAGTTTCGAAGATTCCGCTTGCTTTTCGACAATTTACGAGGTATGCTTATCCCAACGAAATATAAATGAACGTGAAAAGGTGCATAGCCGTGAAAGAGGATTCCCGTCCTCAATCACCGGTGAAAGTCGGATCAACCCCGACAGCACCACTTGCTACACACCTTGTAAATCAATATACCGTAATTATATCGAACTATTGCGGATTGGTCAAGGTATAAAGCGGTGGTCTGTCAGATTAAATCGACGGACCGCTGCTTTTTTGCGTATCTAAAGGGGATAACGCATATGACGAACAATCTCGTAGACACATTATTAAACACGGAAGAGACTTATCGCAACCTACAACCGTTCCACACGGTCGCTGAACTCAACGCCAACACTACGGAAATCCGCGCCCAATACGCTGACCAAATGACGCCAGCAACATACGACGTACTGGACGTGCTTCACCGCTGGGCATGTAAGTATCCCGGCGTCTGCTTCCTCGGTAAAACGAAGATAGCGGCAATCCTCGGCATTACTCGTCGCACAGTTATCCGCGCCTGCAATGCGTTGGAATCGTTCGGCGTTATCGTACAGCATGAAACTAAGCGTAAAGGTGGAGATCGTCGCCAGTCGACTAATGCGATTGTATTCGTAAAGTTAGCGCCTGTCACGCCCGATGTCACACCGGAATGTCACGCCTTATATACTCCCGCTAATTCTCCTATAAATACTAATACCCTTAATACAAACGATACAGAAGCGCAGGTTATCCACAAGGATGAATACGCAGCTAAGAAGGACGAAAACCAAGACGCAGTCAATCCGAACGACAAGGCGCACCTAAAGGCTTCGCTACCTGACGGATGGTATAAGCAAGCCTCCGGCTATGCGCAGGACTACGCGGACCTATACGGAATCACAGGCGCACTATTCAAAGGCAAGCACGGCACGGATTTACGCGTCGAGGATCACGTTGAAGAGTTCGGTGAAGTCCTTCGCAAGTCGTGGGTATCGCTGAAACAAGGTAAAATCGAGCGTTCGAAATGGTACGCTTATTTATACACGGCATTCAAACGTACAGCAGTCGCAATACAGCGCCAACAACGTCACGCACCGATGCAACGACGTATCGAGGCGGTATTATTAGGGGAACTTCCGTTCTGACTTGAGCGCATGTCCTTTACGTCACATTTCCGCAGCGGCTACGTCGTCGATTCGCTTGCATCCGTTGCGTGTCCGTGGTACAATTCGGATAAATTAGACAACGGAAGGAAGTCGGTATATATGCGTAAATTAGATTATAAGCCTAGCGGTAAGAAGGCGTGGTATAAACGTTGGAAAGTATGGGGCGGTGTATTTGTCGCCGTAATAGTTATCGGGATGATTGTGCCGGAAGTGGAGGAGCCTGCGGTTGTCGCGCCGGTAGCGAAGGCTAAGACGCAGCCTGTCGTTAAGCCGTCGCCAGCAGTCAAGACCGCTGTAGCAGCGAAGGAGCCGATTGATCGAAGCCGTGTTACGGAGATGTACGTCAGCCTTATCGCGGAGTCCGAGGGTGTTATCGTAAATATTGAACCCGAGGAAGACTACGAAATCATTAACGTACGTTTATCGGATGACTTCGCCTATGCGCCCGTTGATTTGCGGCAGGCGTTCGTAGATGAGTTCGGCGGTAAAATCGAAAACAGTACACGGGCGTTGGCGTTTGAGGGGCGTGGGAGTAAAGATTTCGTATACGTTTACTTCATTAACACGAAAGGCGAGCACGTAGTTGATACGAGTCACTTCGATAAAGGATGGACGGCTAAGTAACAGAGAATATCGGAAGGCCCTGCGCAGAAGTTGCGTGGGGTCTTTTTTTGCGTTGTGCGAAAAGATTTTAATCTGTGTGGTCCGAATTCTGTGAACGTCGGGGCATATGTAGTAGGAAGACAAATAACGGAGGGTACGCAGTTGTTAATCGCAGCCAACATCGCAAGTGTCGTACTATTAATCGCCTGCATCATCGCATGGCGGAAAGGTGGCGTAGACAAATGACCGAATACGGAAGCATGTTAGTCGTAGTAGTATCGGCGGTAATCGTTTTAACGATATTGGCGCGTATGTGGCGCGATGCAGGGACGCAGGAGTGACGTGGAAAGCGAACAATGAACGGATATAATGCGATAAGGATCGTCTATATGTGTAGGCACAAATACCCATTGTTCGTGTTTTCATAACGTAAAAGTAATGCATTTTTACGGAAAATCACACCGGAAAGTTTGTGAAATACGGTGGCGAATCGGAGTTGTCCGCGGAAATGCAGGACGGCGAAAGTCGTTGTGGACATCGCAAAAACCTTTCCTGCACGTATACGCGCGTCAAGAGTACTTAATACAGCGTAAAGGGCGTTGGTAAAGATACGTCCGACGTCGCTAGACGGCGGTATTACTTGAACTTAAGGTCTTAAAGCCTTTAAGTACTAAGGTCTTAAGGTCAAGAGATACAGCCAATTGCTACGCAATAGTCTGGCGTAACGTGATACCTAAGCCATTTACTAGCGTTAAGGGCATATCGCCAAGTAATACAAAGACGATAGGCACGCGGTTTACAAGACGGACGCACTAGTCAAAATTAATAATAAAAGTTTCCGCGCCGATTTCGGCAGTTTTGGCGGACGACACCCGCACATTAATCCTAGCGATATGATTCTCCCTTGCTATACACGTTGATTTAACGTCCGTAGCACGTTTCGGGTATAAACACTCACCTCGACGCTAGGACGCTTAAAACACCGTCTAAAACAAGGCATTATACACTAACGGTGCATCGGCGATAAATAGCCGCAATTATACGTAAAATGATCGCTACTAAACTTGTTGCGCTTTAATAGAAGGAAGCCAACACGGAAAACGACGTAAAGTTTGTGAAATCCTTCACGTAGTATGACGTGAATATCAAGCATTTTACCGTAAAATACGAAGTGGTCCAAAAGACGCATTGTTCGTGTTTGGGCGATAAAGGAGCGGAATAATGGCGAATTCAACGAAATTACTCGTAGTTTCCGAAAAGCAGGCGAAGGCGCTTCGAATCCTAACGGAGCATTACGAAACACTGAAACCGCTCGACGAATTGACATCGGACGAAATCCTGCAAGCTGTAACGCGCGGATATGAAACGGAGGAATCGAAATGATTAGACGAAACCACAACGTAATACAGGCAGAAATGCGTTTATACGAAGATGCGCTCGATCCTATCTACGACATCGACGCGTTACTCGATGCATTGGCGGCTACACACGGAATCGACCGTTCGGAACTATATGGACCGATTACGGCGTTGTTCGAAATATATGTGACGAAGCACATGTGGGACGACGTAGCAGACAGCCCGCAGAATGCTGAATTACTGGAAATCGTAACTAACGCGGCGCAGCGGAAAGGCGAGGATGTTCTATATAACGCCGGATTTATTGACGGGGTAACGCAGGCGCTCGATATTCTCGACATCAAAATCGAAGGGGTGAACGTAATATGACAAACGCAAAAGTAACGCTACCACGCGAGGTTGTGGAGGCAATTGAACTAAGTAAGTCACAAGGCGATGTAGAGAGGATGGTCGCGATTGTTGCGGAAAAGGACCCTATAGGATACGAGCGGTTTGCCACCATTATGCGACTCGATCTATTTACGTTAATGAAGGCACTAGTCAACGGCTACGAAGTCGAAAAGTCGCCGGAGGAAAAGGTACGCGAGTATTACAACGCAAAAGGTAGTAAACGACGATTTGCGGATCAATACGATAGGGGATATGCTTACGGAATATTGGAAGGAATCGAGAGGACACTCGACCTACTCGGAATTGAAATCGGAGGTGATAACGATTGACTAAACCCACAGGCAAACGAACAATCGCAATCAACGCAGACTACCGCTTATCCATCGACACGGACAACATCCAAATCGAACGCCTCACAACGGTCGACCCGACGAAGGCACCGGCGTACGATCCGGCGAAACACTCGCCCGACCTACGTTATGAATGGAAATCCATCGGAAAGTATTACGCAACTATTCCGCAAGCACTAGAAGGCGTCCTGTATCACGCGTTGAAAAGCGGACCCGATACGGATGTACGAGGATTGCTCGTCGAATTCGAGGCGTTTCGAGCGGAGTTAAGGACGCTGTGGAGTTCGGAGGTGCGCGTATGACGAAGGAACAAATCGAAGCAATCCGCAAGCGAGCGGAGGCAACTACGGAGGGTGAGTGGACAAACTTCGATGATGTGCTATGTGAGTATGTAAACGAAGTGTACGAGTACGATAGATTGACGGAAGGAATCGGCGAAAGAATAGCGGTATGTTCCACTATTAAAGACGCAGACTTCATCGCAAACGCACGGGAGGATATTCCGGCGCTACTTGCGGAGGTTGAGCGGTTGCGGACGATAATCGACGATTTGCTATACGACATGACGAACGAAGATTGTACGGATCAATTCGTAATAAACCAGATACATGCGGAATTAATCGAAAAGCTACTCGGAGGCGATACGCATTGACGAAACTAGCGCCAGCAAAGGCGTGGAAAGAACGCCATATCGACGATTGGACAACTTTGACATTCACGGAGTACCTAAAGGCGCTACACCTCGAAATATTCGGCATCGACTACGTACCAATGGGCGGACGCTGGGCGATGGAGCAAGGAATTATCGGCAATCTGATCGGCACAGCGGGCAAGAACGCCAAGCCGCGGATGGCATCGAATGAATCGGTAAAGGCGTTTATCGACCTTACGTTTAACGCATATACGCCGACTAGCGCATATCCCGGAACAAGCTTCGGCTTTATGTTTACGTATCGGAAACTGGAATGGTCGCGGATACAGGCGCAGGAATTGACGAAGGCTAAACGACAGGCGAGCGTAGAGGATACGCCTGACCTCGAAATACTTAACGGATGGTGGTGACGGTATGAATATATTCCTATGGGTTATGGCGGTATATGTAATTTCCGTAATTATAATGCGGTTTCTAATACGAAAGTTATCCGTAATTAATGGAGATCCGCCGGATGCGACGGAGTTAGTTATAAACTTTATCCCGATATTTAATACCATCAGCATACCGGTAATTATTATCGAGATAATCCAACGGAAATCAAAGCGGACATTCGTCGAAGTGTTTTACGGGATAAAGAAAGACGAGGGAAGGTGACGCAATTATGACGAAATGCATACTCGACGAAAAACGTAATGGCGGATGTTCCGCATGTAACGCACATTGTCAGCATTATATCGCCCTCCACGGCTTAAGCGGAACTGGCGGACGTATTGGTAGCGCAGGATTACCGAAGGATTATCGGAATATCACGCTTGCTAATTCGCCAGTTAAGGCGTCACAATCCGCAATATACGAATCACTCGGAAGATACGCAGATACTTTCGGCAGCGACGATGTGAAGTCCGTTTACTTGTGGAGCGATTCACCGGGGACGGGAAAGACAAGCACCGCGGCCGGACTTATCAACGCATACATCGCAAGGACGTATTATGAAGCACTACTCAAGGACGTACAGCCCCCGCAATTACTAGCGTATTTCCTAGATGTTAACGCATGGCAGGAATTGTATACGGGATTCACGCGACCTAACATTCCGAAGGATATTGCGGAAAAGAGTAGCGAACCATATTACCGGCAGATGGAAAGGGCGAAGATGGCGCCGTTTGCAGTCCTCGATGATTTAGGTGTGCGCGACGCAACAGACGGATTTAGGGGCGACTTGCATACGATTATAAATTACCGTGTATCGAACGGACTTCCTACAATATACACGAGTAACCTCCCGATTGAAGAAATGGCGACCGTGTTTGACGCTAGGCTGTACGATAGGATTCGCGATCAATGCGGAGTTATCCACTTTAAAGGCGTGTCGCATCGAGGAAGACGCTGACAAATAGTAGACACAAAATATTGAAGAGGAGTGATTACATGCAAGAAGTAAAGTGGAGAGAAGTACCATTTGAAATCATGCTTAAATGTGATGGAGAGATAAAGTGTGAATGTTGGTTACTGAGTAACAGCATTAACAAATATGGTATAGACCTAAGAGTACCAATGATGTTCAACGAATTTCTAAGACAAATAGGAATGCATTTAACATCTATGAATTGTAAGTCCTTAATCAAGCAAGCTAATTGGTATGTCATTGATGATGGAGTACAACCTAATTTCTTTATGGAATGACTACTAAACAGTACGACCCTAATAACTCGGAGGAGGAACGCTAACATGACGAAGCCACAACTTAAACCCGGCGACACTGTACGACGCATCGACGACCCCAACGTAACTGGCGTAATATCCTACTCAACATTCGGACTGTCCGTAATAGGTGTAGACCCCGAAGGCGGTTACCAATTCCAAACGTTGGCAAGACCGGCAGCGGTACTCGAGGAATTTTGGGAACGGTATGATGCCGACGGAGAATGCGGAATACACGCGAAGATTCCGGTACTGGCGCAGTAACGAAAGGAGGTAAACGATGGAATACACATTCGAGAAAGTCCGCGGTGAACGGCTGTACCAAGTAAGGATTAACGGCGAGTTTATAACGTATTCAAGCCACAAGGATTCCGCTTTATTGGACGCGTTGCTTAAAGATAACGGATGGGATTCGCGCGAACAATATTACGAGAATCTTATCGGAGAACGCACGCAGTAACGAAAGGAGGCGCTAACTATCGAGCAATCTAAGCTGTTACTTAACAAAATCGTAGAGGACGCAGATATAACGCAACTCACACGTCATAATATAACGCTTGCCGATATGCATACGGATGTGGACCGTGCGACTTACAAGTTTATTACGGAATATTCGGAGCAGAACGGTGGGGCGACGCCATCATACGCAACGGTCACCGCAAAGGTCGAGGGGTTCGAATATATTCCGGAAGTATCCGATGCGTATACGTATTTAGCGCGGGAGATTAAGGGATATTCGGCGAAGCAGGCGGTTATTGCGTTGTTCCGTAGTGGCGAGTTTGAACGTAAGCTGAACGATCTTAGCGGCGAGGAATTTATCGAGCGATGGCTGCCGGAGATTACGGAGGGTATTCGGGCGAAGACGGCTATTAAATCGAAGGTAGGACGTACACTCACGGAAATTAAGGGATCTTTCCTAGAGGAGTACGAGGATCGGAAGAGTGGCAAGTCTAATAAACGGTGGGATACGCCATTTAAGCCGTTGACGAAAGAGATTAGCGGATGGTTTGCTGGTGACGTTTACGGAATTATGGCGGAGTCAGGACGCGGGAAGACGTATTTAATCATAAAAATAATCGATTCGTTACTGCGACAAGGTGCTAACGTCCTCGTTAAGTCGTACGAAGTAAAGGAATACGTATGGATAGCCCGTTTGATTTCGATAATTAGCGCCGTGGACGAGGTTTTCGTAGATGATTTAGGGCGCCGATTAGGCATACCGAATAAGCAGATACTTTCAGCTAAACTGGAAGGACTACCTTACGAAGAATTTACGAAGCTGCTTGTCGCATTAGATTCGTATTATCCCGGCAAGCTATATTTTCAAGGTAAGTCCGACCCTAATATGACGCGGACATTGGACGACTTGGATCGCGAGCTAAAGGGCGGGGGTATTGACGCTGTATTCCTAGACCCCTTTTATGGATTATCCGACGTATATGGTAAAAATGCGAATAATACTACTGGTGGATCAGCGGAATATGCTGCGACAAGATTCGAGAATATCATCGGAGATAACGACGTAGTAGGATTCTACGCGGTACAGGCGACTGTCGAGAAGAAGACGATGGACGAGGACGATGTACGTGAAATGAACCTTCCGACTCGCGACCAAGTTAAGACCTCTAAAAGATTGCTGGATATCGCTACTAACCTTATAAGTTTCGATAGTATTGAAAAAGAAGGAAGAGCGATGGTAGGTATCGAGAAAGGGAGGAACGGGGGTGAAGATTTCCGACTAGAGTTAATGGCATTATTTGACTACGGGGTACTAAAGGAACTGGAAACAGGAGAAGCGGTAGCAGCGGAATTCAACTTTTAGGGGAGGGTATGTCGCGTGATTATAGAACATGATGTTGAGGTCAAGTGGCATGGGATGACTCGTACGCATTATGAAAGTTTAGGATATAAGTTCACAAAGAAAGACGATGTGTTCATCGTTAAATCCACGCAACTATCTCACGGTAGTAATATTCAGGTTAGATTTACGTGTGACTATTGCGGTGATGAAAGTCGTAAGAAGTACGATACGATAATTCGAGGGAGGACTAAAGTACCCAAAGATTGTTGCGGAGGTTGTGCGTCGAAAAAGCACTTGGACTCTAAGCTAATATCTGGAAGTCTTGAAAGTAAGTACCCCGAAATGGCCGCGCAGTGGGATAGGAAGAGAAATAAAACACCGCCAACACAGGTCACTCCGTACTCCGGGATAAGAGGGCACTGGATTTGTGAAAAAGGACATGAATGGGCGTCGCGTGTGTACTCGAGAACAGGCGGAACAATGGTGGGATGCCCAATATGTAGCGAATCTAAGGGAGAAAGATATGTGGCTGGGGTACTGGATGCGTTCGAAGTTCGATACGAAAGGGAGTATCACTTTGACGGTCTTTACGGAAATGGTGGAGGACCCCTTAGATACGACTTTGTTCTAATTGACTCCGACGGCAAAGTAGAAAAGGCAATTGAATACGACGGAATGTATCATTTCCATAAGCTGTTCAAAGATGATGGGCACGAACTAATAGTAACGCACGATCGAATAAAGGATGAGTACTGTGTAAGAAATGGAATACCCTTGTTGCGGATAAAATACACAGAAATAGACCGGATTTGGACTAAGGTTATGCGATTTATCCAAGGGTAAAAAGATTACCACTGAATTCCACCTAACACGAAACATCCTACTACGCGTGGGAATCCGACGAGGTAAAGTACCCTATATAGTAGGCGGTGCTCGAGTTCATTCGATGGCAAAATCTCATAGAACGACGATTGATCGTGGATTAATACGCTAACGGATGATTTCGTAGTAATATCGTAATAAGACACATACTAATTAATAAGGGAGTTGAGCATATGGATAAAAAATTAAAAGTCAATAAAGAGATATTGTTTTATGCTTTTAGGTATGCATTGGGGAGAATGTCTTATGCGCCGAGTACAATAATGGACAATATTAAAGCCAATATCAATGATTTAAGTACGGGTGACATACAAGCATACATTCGGGAAGTAGCCGAGTGCGAGAACTACGGTATGGAGATGGATAAAACGAGCTGGTTAGGATTTAAAGCGTATTTAGAGAATGAATTAAAGATTCGGCAGTAATCAGTTCGACCATATAACGAAGTAATCGAATTATGACCGTTCTTCACGCCGGCGGTAAGTTCGGACATGGCGGCTATAAACCGATCGGAGGTTTACATGGCGTTGGGGCATCTACTGTTTGTGCGACACCTAAAGGAATCTTCGGGAGTGGTTACGGCTGATTTCGTATTCATAATTGGCGGAAATGCCCAGGGTAAAAGGGTAAACGTAGGCGGGGCAAGTGTTCATTTAATGTCAAAATCGCATAGAACTTCGAATGGTGATGAATACGACACAAACGGAAGATTCCGTAGTAACATTGTATTAAGCAGTCGACACATAAGGATGAGGAGGAATAGGAATGGATGATAAGTATTTAGTTCTCAATAGGGAAGCGATTATAAAGGCGTTAACGGAAGCAGAAATCGACACCGTTGACTTGCTCATCGAGAAAATTATAGAGGTCGAAGGGTTTCAAACCTATACGGTTAGCGAATGTAAGAATGCAATGGGTAGAGAATATCTAGTGACATTTGAAGATGTTGATTCTATTGTGGTGTCAGTAAAAGAAGATATAAATAGACCGAACAATCCAGATTGCGAAGAGGTTTTAAGAGAATTCATCGAAGATAATTACGGATATAAAAAATACGACTACATTGAAATCAGTACGTGTGAAAGGTTCAACGTTTAGTCAACAGTACGAATCTACGGGTATATAAAGCAGTTAAGGCACAACGTATAGTATAGGAGGCAAACGCAAAATGCCGATAATCAAAATCCGCAACCACGAAGTCGACGTCGATATAACCGAAGAACTATCCGCATACAACTGGCAACGACCGCGATGGTCCGCAGATAAACTTATCGCAGCCAGTCCGTTTCGCCCCGACGATACGCCGTCCTTCTTCGTCATGCTAGACGGAGATTACGCCGGATCGTGGGGAGATAGCGGTGCGTTCGACGACGAGTACAAGTCCGGCAGCTTTACGAAACTATTAGCGTATCTTCGCGAGGAATCCCACGAAGAAACTGAACGCTACCTACTCGATCAATACGGAATCCTCTACGAAGACGCCGAGGACATACGCCTGCCTGAAATACGCTTGGCGCAGCGTGGCACAGTCGTGCAGGTGCCGTCCGACACCGTTACGCAAGCAGTAAGTCCGTATCTGACTAGACGCGGAATTAGTGCGGTGGTACAGCGACAATACGGCGTAGGGTACAGTGAAAACTATAAGGGATATACAGCAATGCCGTGGCATACGCCGGATGGTCGGATAGCAAACGTAAAGTATCGAAGCACCAAAGGCAAGACGTTCTTCTACGAAAAAGGCGCTACTCCTATAAATACGCTTGTCTACGGATTGGCTAACGTGAATGCGGATAAGGCGACTACTGCGGTATTGTGCGAAGGGGAAATCGACGCACTAAGTTGGGCTACGGCGGGCATACACGGAATAGCCCTTGGCGGATCATCGCTAAGTGGTGCACAATTGGACGCTATCAAACGGAGTAGTATTCGTAGGCTACTAGTTGGCGGGGATAACGATGGTCCAGGAAGGCGGCTGAATGCGCAGATAATACGGGAATTAAGCGGATATGTCGAATTATACGGAGTCGATTATAAGGCGCATAACGACGCCAATACTGTATTAGTTGCGGAGGGTAGCGAGGGACTGCGAAAAATGTCGAACGATTCGTTGTCGAAACCGTCGGTTATTTGTATACAAATCCCGAACATAGGCGTAAAGTAGGCTAGGAATAGGTAACAGATGTTCGGGGTATGTTCGGACATACCGGCTAAACAGACGAGCATTACGCTCGCCCGCGACCGACTAGTTCCGCTTAATCTCGAATAAGTCGTCCAGAGTACAGTGGAGGATTAGCGCAAACTTCGCAGCAGTCTCGATGGTCATTACGACTCTATTATTCTCATACGCCGATATGTTGGCGCGTGCAATACCGGAAATCCTTTCGAGGTCACGTTGTGATACGCCTTGCGCCCTGCGTCGGTCGCGTAGTAGACAACGCAACTGGACGTCTATGGTCGCACACCTCCGCGACTATCTTACCATAATTTACCGCGATTAAAAAGACGCCAGTTACGGCGCCTTCGGTAATACTTCGACGATCTCTTCTATAGAGACGTTAAGATACTGGCAGACTATCGCTAGTTTGTCGATGCCGACTGGGCGATCGTTGTTGAGGTCGCCGGTACAGTTCGAAGTAATGCCGGTATCGCGCGCTAGTTGGCGTAGGGAGATTCCGCGACGGTCGAGGATGGAACGAAGTTTTGCGTAGGTGAACACTGTATGCAACTCCTTTCTAAATTATTACACAAATTGATTGACAATATCAAACACTAGCATTATAGTAATAAGTATAGCAGATGAAACAAAGATTAAAAGTTTTAAAACCACGCGGTCCGAAAGGAAAAGTTTGCGGGGCATATATAGTAGGAGGGATGAAATGATAGAATACGAAGTTCATAGCTACTCTGAAAAATGGGTTGTCGACACAGTCCAGCGAGCGGTCGAAACCATCGCGCATCAGTTAACCGACACAGCAAAAGTTGAGCGTCGAACGCTAATCAAAGTAGGGCGGTACCTCGCAATGGACGAGGGCAACAAGAGAAATCGCGGTCACATAGGTCGTTTGATCTTCCGTGAAGTCAACGATGCGTTAAAACGCAATCGTAGGGAGCACGCAGAACACCTCGCAGATTTAACATCGAGCGACGAAGAAGGACAGGCAATCGAGTACGAACCCCAAGACGTTTTGGCGAACGTCAACAGCAGAAACCTAGAAATAAAAGAAACGATCAACCTTTTGGCGAAGGAAGACCGTCGTAAAGAATTTGTTCTAAACGCATGGGCTGACGGATACACAGATGACACCGAAATTTCCCACATCTTGGCGGATGTATTTACGGGACAAGCTACAGGTCATCTTAGTTTCATCAAGCGTTTTAGAAAGACATGTCGCACGGTACTAACCGCGCAGGCTATTTAGTTGTCGAAGGCGTCTTTAAGTACGCCAACTTTCGATAGTATATCATGTAATCATTTAATCATTCAATCCGTAGCCCTCAATTCTAACTTGTGAAACATGGAAATAATCCGCAATACCAAAACTAAAAACAATCGGAGGTTAACGAAATGCCTTTCCATACTACGTATTATACGCAAACGCATGACGAATTATACACGCATTCACAACGGAATTTAAGCGAAGACAAAACGACGTTCCTTCTATATAACGGAGCAATCGAATCCGACGAAGATCCGGCGGACTACTACGCGCCAGTAAAGGCGGTGCGTATCGCATGACAATAAAGCCGTTGAAATATCGCCCATCCGTCCACGCCATTGAACGCTTACGGGAATACTTCGGAACATCGGAAATACACGCGACTGATTACGCAAACGAACTTATGGTAGGCGCACAATTCGTAGAAATGGCGCAAAAGGGACGACGCGTATTTAAAAGCGTAGTCGAGGACGTAATGCTCGTAATCGGCGAGGGTGGCGTAATAATCACGGTGCTACCTCCGCCGGGCAAAGGTAAGAACAACGCATATACGATGCATGAGGGTCGATTATCCGACGTAATCAAAGCAGCGGTCCAGCGAGAATTAACGAAGGCACGTCGCACGTTTACTCGGGAGTATCGCGCAATCACTGAGGAAATCGCAGTCATCGGAATGGAAATCGCGCAGCTATCGTTGAATAAGGCGCGTGCAAGGTCGCCAATTACGCAGAAACACATTACGGACAAAGTGGCGTTAATCCACGCAAGGCAGGAAGAACTGGCGGAGGATCGTAAAGCGTTGAAAGCGGAGTATCAGCGCTTGCAAGACGAAGCTAAGACGTATGCGGTTGAAGCGTAACAAAGCCGGCGATACTTGCGTCGGCTAACGTATCTTAGCGGTTTCAGACGAGGCCATGAGTGGCAGCGCGGTGTAAAAGTAGGCGCCCTTTCCGCTAGGGTACGTTAGCGGGCGCAGGTACGGCAGTCGTGTACTATATCGCGAACGACTGCTTACGCGTTCGAAGCAATAATAAAACAACGAAAAGGGGACGATGATTTGACTAACTATACCACAGGGGCAGACGCACTATCCGCATTAAACCGCACGGACGACGCAGGAAGTGGCGCTGAATTCGCAAGCTTTAAGTCTGGGACGTCGTATTTCGTTAAGGTACTCGGCACGGCGGACTTGATTTCGTTCTTCTCATACGGAATCTTCGGCAAAGTACACTCATTCGTAGCTGAAACACCTTCGAAGAAATCAGCGAAAGGCTATCCGATTGACGCGCTCACGGTTTGGGATAAGGCGTGGAAATACCACAAGGACTTATCGAAGGATTTCAACGATGCCCACGGTCAGGAAGCCGGGAAGTATCGCGCGAAAGAACGATTCGCAATGGGATTCTTCGACCTATCTACGGGCGAGCCGATCATTGTCGACGTATCTAAGAACCAAGCGCAGGCAATCCACGGAATTATCACGAAGAATGAAAAGCGGCTGGATAAGATGGTGTTCGAACTGTCGAAGCAAGGCGCAAGCACATCGACGACAGTCAGCCTATCTCCGGTTATGTATCCCGACGAGGATTTGACGGACGTACAGCGCGCTAACATCGCCAAAGCACCGGAAGCATTCGATATGGCGCTATTCAACGGCTTACTATTCGAAGCGGACGAACAGCAACAAATCGACAACCTCGTACAAGCGGGCTTCGATATTTCGCTGATTGGGCTGACTAAGACGGCAGCGACGGAAACGCCCGTAGATAATACGAAAGTCGATATTGATGATTTACCGTTCTGAATGCGCAAATAACCCGAAAGGAGCGTGAAGAACCTTACTAAAAATAAAGATGCACGATATGCTGGTCGATGCCAAGAAGTGTCCGGAGTGTGGGCAGGTTAGGCAGATGTATATGTTCATCATGAGGGGAATAAAGAGCGGGGAATGTATCGAAGAGTGCTTAGATTGTCGGTACGATTCCCGCAAGAAAGGGAGAAGGCCTAAGACTACGAAAGATGAACAAGTAGTTTTTATAGACGGCGAGGCATACAAGAAGTGTTATCTCTGCTTCGAATATAAACACACTTCTGATTACGTAAAAGAAAAAACTCGTGTTCTTGGGGTTGAAAATAGGTGTAAGGTCTGCAAGAGGAAGAATCATTATTGTCGGGAAAAGAACGTAGCATACTACCGCGCTAATAAGGAACGCCTTGACGAAGCTTCCCGGAAGTGGAAGGCAGGTAACAGGGAACGGTATTTAGATACCATATCCGCTAAGGAAAGTAGACGTAGAGCTAACGCAAATAAGTCGGTTAGTACGTTAAGTCCTGACTCCCACTTCTTAATTAGAAGAAACTTCAATGACGTGTGCCCATTGACAGGTTCCGCGAGTACTCACATAGACCACTTCATCCCTGTGAGTTGGGGGTTAGGCGGGTCAGACAACACGAACCTTATTCCCTTAGACCGAAGGCTTAATGCTCTGAAGGGAAATAAGAACCCATTCATTTGGGCGGAAGCTATGTTAGCGGAGGGTGAATTCGAGAAAGATGCGTGGGAAGCACTAGTCTCTCGATTGGCTAAGATGAACGATTTGACCTTGGAGGATTACCGCGACTTTGTATTTATGTGCGAACCTACCTAACGAAAGAAAGGACTGAGTAAAGTAGCTCACTTAACCCAGATAACTGGCGCCGTTAGCGAATTAACGGCAGCCTCGCTACTAATGACGCAACTAGGTTACGAAGTCAGTAAGCCGTTGGTCGACGAATGTTACGACTTATTGGCGCGAGATCCCGTTAACGGCGACTATCACCGTATACAAGTTAAGACTCTTAGAGTCCGAGCCGACCGCGACAACGCATTAGTCGTATATGCACGGAAGGGTAACGGAACTGCTTATACGGAGGATGAAGTCGATTATATTATCGGAGTCGACGGAAATCATGCGTACATGTTCGAATGTACCGGATTAACAGAATACTGGTCAACGGAAACATCGGCAAAGACGCGCTGGCTACGGCTTGCGACTACTACATTGGAGGCGGTTATATAATGGCGAAGATGACAATTGGCGAAATCACATACGAAGGTACGGCGGTAGAATTGGCGGATTTGGTTCGGGAGTTTGGCGCGTTGGCGACGGAGCAGGCGGTAGTTACTGCGCCCGAAACGTTGAAGGTCGGCGACTACGCAAAAGCACTTACTACTTCGGAGTTCGGCGAGATTAAAGCAGGTGAAATCGTCGAGATTACGGACTTAGACGCATCTTATCCAGATGACCCGCACAGCATCGAAGGCGAAACGGAAACTAAGACGTGCTACTTCCGTCCGCAAGACCTCGTTAAAGTCGATGCGCCTACCAAGCCGAATGCACCAAAGCCGAAAGTAGGCGACATCGTAGTAATCACGGCGAATACGAATGGCTCCGTAAATAAAGTCGGTGATATCGGTAAGGTTGTCGAAGGAGAATATAACGACGAAATCAACGCAGCTGTGCAGGTTACTGGCGGAGAGACTTTCTCCAACTTTACGCTATTCACCGAAATGCGCCTCGCAACGCCTGCGGAAATCGAGCGTTACACAAAGGACGCAGAAGACGCCCAACGTGCGGAAGTGTTTACGAAGGCAGGACGCAAGGTTGACGAGTATAAGAAGGGCGATATTGTACGGTATCTCGGAAATTCGACGATGAAGGGCAGTCTTGCGGAGGTAGAGGAAGATTCCGAAGGATACGGAATTCGCATTATAACGCAACCGAGCCGATTCGCGCCGGTATCCACGGAAAGACCGGAAGATATTACGCCTATCGCCTTCGTAGAATCGCGAGTCGATGCGAAGTGACAACGTGTAACTTCTGCAACACAACCGTCGAACTCGAAGACAGCACTTATGACGACCGTTTAGCGCAATACTACTGCGGCCGTGCGTGCTTCCTCGATTGGGCGGACGATAACACGGACGAACTTACCGACTTTTACGAAAGGATGAACGTCACATGAACGACGTAAAACTAACGCTAAATATCCGACAGCCTCCTACGACAAGCGATGCGGTTAAGACGGCGGCTAAACGTAAGGCTGCGTCGATTGAAACGATGGAGGACGCTTGGGTGCGGATTCTTGCGATGAATAATAGTCCGCCGGATCAACAACGACTGCTCGCCGTAAAGGTCGCCATGCAGGACGGAGAAGTCGGAAGGGATTCGCCTGAAAAGCGATTCAGTAAAGCCGAAGCCCTCCGTATGTGGCGAACACTAGACGCAAAGAAACAAGCGGATAACCTCCGCAGAATGGTCGAGGAAATGCCGTCGAACTACTGGCTGATTACGGATAAGGAACGGTTAGCCGAGTTCATGGGGATTATCGGAAGTGAGACGGAGATCGTGTATGACGTGGAGACTACAGGCGTCGATATTTGGGAGGATTACATCGTAGGTTACGTAATCACAGCTATCGAAGCGGATATTCACGGATACATTCCGACTAAGCATGACGATGATGAGCCGCAACTAGACCACGAATACGTTAACGAAGTGCTTCGCCCATTACTGGAAGACGCTGACATCGGAAAGGTTGCCCACGGAGCGAAGTTCGATATTCATATGACACTACGCGAAGGAATCGACTTTAAAGGATTAACGTGGGATACGCTAGAGGCGATGAAACTCCTTAACGAAAACGAAATGTCATACGCGCTTAAACCGCTAGTCACGAAGTACCTTAACGAACCGTCGCAAACATACGGAGAACTTTTCGGACAGCGCGGATTCAACGAGATACCGTTAGACGAGGCGGTCGCCTATGCAGCGAAGGACGGCGATGTCACTCTAAGGCTGCGTGATTTCCAACGTGAACACTTAGCGAAGATGCCGAGCGTCCTAACGTATTTCGAAACGGTCGAGGTTCCGTTAATTCCGTTGATAGTCGAAATGGAAACGGAAGGCTACGAAATCGACTTGGAGTTTGCGGCTACTTATGGCGATGAATTACGTAGGGATGCGGAGATATACGGTAAGCGATTATCCGAAGTATTCGGCGATATAAACATAAATTCGCCTGTACAACTGAAAGCCACGATTGAGGGGCACATCGGCAAGGCTATCGCTGATACGGACGCGAAAAGGACACTCAAACCGTTGTCGATGGATTGGCCGATCATTGCGGACTTACTGAGTTATCGCGAGATTAATAAGCTACTCGGAACGTATGTCGATGCTTTGCCCGAGATGATTCGTAAAAAGACTGGAAGATTACACGCTAACTTTAATCAGAACGGAGCAAAGACGGGTCGATTTAGTTCGAATAACCCGAATTTACAAAACCAGCCTTACCAAGCTAGAAAGATGTTCGTTGCTCCGGAAGGCTACTATATCGTGAGTGCGGATTTCTCGGCGCAAGAAGTGCGGATTATCGCTAGTTTATCGGGTGAACAAGTCCTACTGGATGCGTTCGAACGTGGAGTAGACGCCTACGCAACGCTTGCCTCAGAGTTCTTTAATAAGCCTTACGACGAGTGTTACAAACTCCCAAACGGCGACGATACCGAGGAACGCAAGCGGATGAAAGTCGTCCTGCTTATGTCAATGTATGGGGCCAGCAAGCACGGTCTAGCAACCGCATTAGATATCAGTGTAGAAGAAGCAGCGAAGTTCTTAGTCGACTTCTTTAAGAAGTATAAAAAGATTGATGCATTCATTAAAGAGTCCGAGAAGTTCGCTAATAAGCACGGGTTTGTATGGATAGGCGACGAACAAAGAAAGAGGCGGTTGCCGGACGCTAAAGGGAACTTGAAGATATACGACCCTAAGCGTAATCGAGCTATGAGGCAGTCGAGTAATGGGCGCGTTCAAGGGCTAGCTTCTATACAAACAAAGGAAACGATGTTGGCGCTACATGCCGAGGCTAAGAAGCGTGATTGGAAACTGTGGTCAACGACCCATGACGAAATCCAAGTCCTCATGCCTACGAGTTCTGTTAAAGAAGATTTCGATAAGTTAGACGAGATTATGACACAGACTCACACGTTTGAAGGCGTGAGTAACGAAACCGACGTGGAAATTCAACTTAGGTGGAGCGACTCGATCACGTTAGAGGAATACTTGAGGGGCGTTGAAGTTCCTAAATTATAGGGAAGTGGGGGCGATGTTGTGACCGCTATTGTAACTATGACAAATACGGAGAAAGTGGCGCTAGTAGATTTAGCAGATTATGGACTCGTGAAGGATATTCCTTGGTATACGAATGCCGACGGGTATGCGGTAAAGAACTTATACAAAGGTGAATACGTATGGGAGAACTTAATTATGCACCGATTAATAATGGGCGCCGGTAAAGGTCAAATCGTTGACCACAGAGATGGAAATAAATTAAACAACACTAGGGCTAATCTGAGGTTCGCAACGGTCACAGAAAATAATCGAAATGAAGGTCCTACTGTACGGAATACCACTGGATATAAAGGAGTTACAAGAAGAAACGGAAGATTCGCAGCTACCATCAGAAATAACGGCGTTGGGGAGCGGTTAGGTAATTACGACACCGCTAGAGAAGCGGCGAAAGCGTATAACATTAAGGCTGAGGAATATTTCGGGAAATTTGCGTGGCTAAATGACGTGGATCACGAAGGGTTTGAAATCAGGAAGTTGCCAAAACAATCCTCTATGTACAGAGGCGTACATTACGTCGAAGTGAGAGGTAAGTGGGTAGCCAGCATATGGAACAACTCAATTAAGAAAAAGATAGTTATTGGATCATATGATACGGAGGATGGCGCAGCTTTAGCATACAACGCATACGCCAAGGAATTGAAAGGCGACAAGGCTCACGTAAACATAGTACAGAAGGAGACGACAATATGACAAACATGCGAAAACTAACGCTAATCAAACGATCCATACCAAGATGCCCTGCGTGTACTATGATGCAGCAGGCGCTAGAACGCGAAGGCGTACCGCACGTTACGATTGATATTACGGAAGATATGGACGCAATCGCGCAGTATGGCATCTCGAGTATTCCCGTAATGATTATCGAGGATGCGGACGGTACGGAAATCGAACGCCTAGCGGGATTCCATCCGGCAGAAGCTGTAGCGGAGTTACTGAAAGGGGAGCGATAATATGACGGAATTCACAACAGACTTATCCGTACAAATAGAAGGCGACTTGTCCTCACAGATTGAGGGCGATTTCATCGCAATGCTCGACGAATGGTTTTCATTACCGGAAGTATACGACGATAAACTCGATTCACAAATACACGCATGGTACGTTAACCCCCCGAAAGTGTGGCCGGAAAAGCCGTACTTCTCACCGTCGGCGTTAGGTAGTTGTCCGCGTGAGCTGTACTTGAAGGCGAAGGGCGCGGAGAAAGATAACTTCCGACAACCCCCACATCAAAGCCGTCAAAAGAAAATGGGAACGCTGACGGGCGATATGATCCAACGTGAAATCCTACTTATCGAAAAGCATTACGCAAAGCACACGGGCAACGAGCCACGGTTTAAGTTTCTACGTGATGACAAAGGTCGCCCCCGCTTCGAGGAATTCGCGAAAGCTAACGTCAAGGTGTCGCACAACGGGGAAACGTTCAATTTAAGCGGTTCACCTGACGGCATCATGCAGTATACGACGGACGGTGGCGAAGTTATCCGCGTCGGTCTCGAAGTAAAGTCGAAGGCATCTACGGCAGCTAAGACATCGGCATTCTCTATGCGGGAACCGGACGAAAGCCACATCGTACAAACGCAATGTTACGCAAAGATGTACGGATGTGATTATTACGTAATCCTCTACGTTAACCTATCGAAGAAAGGCTGGGCGATTTCCGACGAAGATTACGCTAAGACGCCAGACATTCGAGCGTTCTGCCTACACGTTACGGAAGCGGATAAACTGGCGCTACTCGATAAGCCGGCGTCAATAACGAAGGCAGTCCGAGAAGGAACGCCCCCACCGTTGAGCCTCGACGATTGGCTTTTCAATAATTTTAAAACAGCGTGTGCACTCGATCTATCCGACGAAGAATACGCAGAACTAATCGAAATCAATCGTAAGATGCAGCATTCGAATTTGCAGGCGTTTAAGAAGCGCGGCTATGCGGAAGCTATCGAGTTTATAACGGAGATACGTAAGGGCGTGAGCGGTTGACGAACTTTACGGAAATCACGTTGGCGATGGATTTAAGTTTATCATCGCCGGGATTCGCAGTCCTCGCAGTATGTGTAGACAAGGGCGAACGCAAGCCGATCATACTCGAAAAGTCGCACGTTAAGACGAATCCTAAGCAAAGCCACGGAGCAAGAATCGCGGACATAGCGGACGAGATAGCCCGCTTGCTGACGATATACCTTCCGCAGCACCTCGTCCGTGAGAAGGGATTCAGCCGATTCCCTGCCGTAACGCAGACGCTGTTCAAAGTCGTAGGAATCTCCGACTACATGGCGTATATCCACGCTGACGCAACGGTAGCCGAAATCTCACCTACATCGGTCAAGAAGACCGTCGCAGGTAGCGGCAAGGCATCGAAGCAAGACGTACAGGACGCTGTAATCCGCATACTACAGATTGAACAGACGGATTACTTCGCTAATGACGACGAATCGGATGCAGCAGCGGTCGGCATAGCGTACCTACTCGGAAAGGGATTGATAACGGAATGAGCAAGCTAGGAGAAGTAATCGGCACACTCATCGTAGTGGCCGTCGGCAGTATGATCGTACTTTCATCGGCATCTATTACGTGGCTCTTTCTTACATGGGCGTTCGGAGGCGGTCGATAATGGACGAAGTTAGGCGATTAGAGTTATTACGCTTAATGGACGAACAACGCGGAGAAATCCTGTACGACATTGCCCGTGCGAAAGTCGGACTGGGCCGTATGGAAAAGGCGTTGCTCGACGTACAGGATGCGATACAAGACTTAATTGACGAAAAGGGGACGAATGAATGACGCATAAAATTAAGAAGCGTGACGGTACGATTGCCGTCTTTAATATAGATAAGATTACGCAAGTTATTAAGTTAGCGGGCGAACGCACAGGAGAGTTTGACGAGGTTGAGGCGATTAGGCTGGCGATGGTAACGGTCAATAATATCGGATTCAACGATAACTTAACGGTGGAAATCGTACAAGACGAGGTGGAGTTAGCGCTTCTTAATTCGGAATACAAGACCACCGCTAAGTCGTACATCATCTACCGTGAGCAACGTAAGCAGGCACGCAAACCTGACATCTTCAAGCGACGACTCAACCTTAAACCGTTCGAATATCCGCTCCTTATCGACTACAAGGAAGCGGTACAACATTCGTATTGGCTACATTCCGAATTTAACTATACGTCCGATATACAGGACTTTAAAGTCAACGTAACGGACGCCGAAAGAAATGCGATTAAGAACGCCATGCTCGCGATTGCGCAAGTAGAGGTATCGGTCAAGACGTTCTGGGGCGACTTGTATCACCGCTTGCCGAAGCCGGAAGTAGGATCGGTCGGCTATACGTTTGCGGAAAGCGAAGTACGCCACCAAGACGCATATGCACACCTACTCGAAATACTCGGAATGAATAACGAGTTTGAGAATATCGAGAACATTCCCGAATTGTTCCAACGTATCGACTATCTAACGAAAGGCGCTGCGTTATCACGGACTGGAAGTGATCGAGACTATACGTTGTCAATCCTCCTATTCTCGCTATTCATCGAACACGTATCGCTATTCTCGCAGTTCCTAATTATTATGTCGTTCAATAAGCACAAGAATCTGTTTAAAGGCGTATCCAACGTAATCGAGGCAACATCGAAGGAAGAACAGATCCACGGAATGTTCGGCATCGAACTAATCAATATTATCCGCGAAGAGCATCCGGAATGGTTCGACGAGTCCCTAGAGCGTGCAGTCGTTGAGTCATGTAAGGAAGCGTACAGGTCGGAGGAAATCGTAATCGACTGGATTTACGAACAAGGCGACCTATACTTCTTGCCGAAAGCTACCGTCAAAGAGTTCGTTAAACAGCGTCTAAACAACTCGCTAGAAAGTATCGGCTATGCGCCAATCTTCGATATTGACGCAGAAGTAGTAGAGCAGACGGACTGGTTTTCAGACGAAATTATTGCCACGAAGCACGTAGACTTCTTCGTTAAGAGAAGCGTCAATTATACGAAAAGGGCGCGTAGTATTACGGGGGATGACTTGTTTTGATGTAGTAGACACATTAGGTGAAGGAGTGGCGTGGTTTGAAACTCAAATGCATTAAAGAAATAGAAGGATTTACGTTAGGGAAAACATATAAATTACTTGGTTGCGCAGGGGAATATGTGCAATTAAAAGACGATAACAAGCAAGTAACTACTTTGTATGAAAGCTATTTCACATCAGCGAAGTAATAAGCAGCACGACCCATCTACCGAACATACAACGAAAAGGGGACGATTCATAAATGACGAACAAAGACTTCGTATGGCTAAACGATATAAGCAAGGACTTCCTTAACAGCGGATACCTAACGGAAGGTGTATCGCCCGAACAACGTATCAAATCAATCGCAGACACGGCGGAGGGCATCCTCGGTATCGAAGGATTCTCCGACAAGTTTTACGGATATATGTCGAAAGGCTACTACTCGCTATCGTCGCCGGTATGGTCCAACTTCGGAACGAATAAAGGACTTCCGATTAGTTGCTTCGGATCGCACATCGAGGACAATATGGGCGGTATCCTACAGACGCAGGCCGAGGTCGGCATTATGAGTAAGTTTGGCGGAGGCACATCGGGTTACTTCGGAGACTTGCGACACCGTGGCGCTACTATCACGGACAACGGTAAATCATCGGGCGCCGTCCACTTTATGAAACTGTTCGAATCTATCATCGACGTAGTATCGCAAGGGTCAACGCGTAGAGGACGTTTCGCTCCGTACCTTCCGATTGACCACGCTGATATCGACGAGTTTCTAAACATCGGCACAGAAGGCGACCCTATCCAAGAATTAACGCATGGTGTGACGGTATCTAACGCATGGCTCGAAGCTATGGTCGCAGGTGATTCGGCTAAACGCGCTACATGGGCGAAGGTTATCCAGCGACGAGTGGAAATCGGCTTACCGTACATCTTCTTTACGGATACGGTGAACAACGGAACGGTCGACGTTTACAAAGATAAGGGATTGCGGATTAATCACAGTAATTTATGTTCGGAAATTGCGTTACCGAATAACGATGAATGGTCGTTCGTCTGCAACCTATCGTCTATGAACCTCCTAACGTACGAAGAATGGAAGGAAACGGACGCAGTTGAGACGATGATTTACTTCCTAGACGCGGTTATGACGGAGTTCCTAACGAAACTAGAAGCACTACGCGATTCAGACGCTAAAGAAGATCGTACGGCGTTTAAGTTTATGGAGCGGGCGTACAACTTTGCGAAGGCTAATCGCGCACTAGGACTCGGAGCATTAGGCTGGCACTCGTTCTTACAGTCGAAGATGATTCCGTTTGATAGTATGGACGCGACTAAGTATAACTCGCAGATATTCCGTCACATACAGGAGAAGGCGTTAATTGCTTCGAAGGAACTGGCGGTAATGTTCGGAGAGCCGGAAGTATTGAAGGGTTACGGTCGACGTAATACAACGCTAACAGCGGTCGCACCTACGACAAGTTCAGCGTTTATCCTCGGCCAAGTGTCGCAGAGTATCGAGCCTGTCTGGTCGAATAACTACGTTAAGGACGTAGCGAAGGCGAAGGTTACAATTCGTAATCCGTATTTGACGGAAGTACTTGCGACGTATGACAAGGATACTCGCGAAGTGTGGAATAGTATTCGCGATTATGACGGATCGGTACAGCATCTCGACTTCTTGACGGACCACGAAAAGGACGTATTCAAGACGTTTAGCGAAATCAGCCAGTACGCAGTAGTCGACCAAGCGGCCATTCGTCAGCAGTATATCGACCAAAGTCAGTCGCTTAATCTCATGATAAATCCGAATGTACCAGCGAAGGAAATAAACGATGTAATTCTGCACGCTTGGGAAAACGGAGTCAAGACGTTGTATTACCAACACGGAACTAACGCAGCGCAGCAGTTCAGCAAGGATAAGCTATGTGCGATGTGCGAGGCTTAATAACGCATTCGAGACGTAACTAAAACGCAAAGGGGCGATTTATTTGAAGGTCTGCACAGGTTGCGGAAAATCAAAACCCGTCGACAACTTCTATAAGAAACTCGAAAAGACTACTACCAAATGTAAACCTTGCTCTGCTATATACAATAAGCGGATCGAGGGAGAAAACAAAGTTAACTACTTCTTCGATAGAAGTTCCTCCTCTATACGTAGAAGAACAGACCCAAGTAGAGCGCCTGCTAAAAGCAAAACGTATACAGATCGGGGAATTCAATGCTTGCTGGGCACTACGTCTAAAGAAGTTTCTGATAAATTAAAGGAGTTATTCTATACAGAAGCCGAGAGGATGATTTTACGAGGTGAAAGGCCTTCTATTGACAGAATAGACCCTTATGGACATTACGAAGAAGGGAATATAAGGCTAATCACAGCAGAGCAGAATACGCCGGACGGAGAAACGATGGGCACTGCCGTAAGAGTCACCTCAACAGATGGGAGCACGGTGGAATATAAAACGATTTTAACCGCGGCTAATCAAACAGGAAGTAGCCGTAGTACCATCCGAAAACAGCTTAACGGATACCCGAAGTTCAATAAGCGCGGACTAAAATTCGAAAGGGTGGTATAAATGGCGAAAAAATACGGCGAGATTAAGTGGAAATGGTTGGCTGAGCGAGGACTTGACGTAATGGACGATAAACACCAATACGCTTATATGCAATCGTTATGGACTTTGCCGAAAGAGTTGCAAGGCGTATTCTGCGAAGCTGCAGCGGGGACTGGTAAAACTGTCCTTGCAACACTTGCCGGAGCCTATGCCGTTGAGAAAGGCGAATACGACCGCATCATCTATATTCGTAATACCGAAGTAGTCGGTAAGGAAATCGGATTCCTGCCCGGTGATTCCACGGAAAAGACTGCGCCGCATATGACGCCATTCATAAGTGCGCTCGACCTCGTTAAGCCCGGCACATTCGAAGCGTGGGAGGCGGATGGAAAGGCGTTCGCTATTAGTCCGACACATGAGCGAGGGGTTACGTATGATAACGCCTTTATTATTATCGACGAAGTACAATCACTTGGACTCGACGAATTACAGACGATATACACGCGTCCGACAAGTTCGTGCAAAATCGTATCTATCGGATCGTTGAAACAAATCGACAATAAGAAGCTTACCCGGTATGGAGGATTAACACCTTTCGAAGTCTACATGCGTCATTTCGAAGGACAGAGGTCCTCATTCCATAAGCTTCATACTAACTGGCGCGGGCCATGGTCGTTGCACGCTGATAACGTAGCGGATACGGTCGATAAGATTCTGAAAGGGGCGCTATAAATGACGTACACAAAAGAACGCGAGGACTTCTTCAAGCCGCCAAGTGCGGAGGTGCGCCCGCAAGTTAAGGCGCCGACAACAATCGACAAACTAACGCAAATGTACGATATGCAGACAGCGCTCGATAGTCGTATCATCGCCGAGCGTAGCATCGTAAAGACGCTTGACGAGTGGGTTATCGCGCTAACTATCGCAATGGAATCGGAAATCGACGAGATACGGCGCGAAGTTAACTGGAAGCACTGGAAGAATCCGAAGCCGGTCGACATACCTGCGTTACAAGGCGAAGTAATCGACGTAGTGCATTTCGTATTATCCCTCGCTAGACACGTTGGGCTGACGCCGGACGATATTCACCGCTTGTACATCGAGAAGAATGCGGAGAATCACGACAGGCAGGCGGGTATTACAGATAAAGACGGATACGATTCGAAAGGGGCGCTATAAATGACGAAAACTATTGAACCACAACGCATAAACGTACTAGACGACAAGGGGTATGTCATCCTCCACGACGTAATGGGAAGCGACCTATCCGTCGTAAATGCAGCAAGAGTTTCCTACGATAAGAAGTCGGAGGCTCTTACGGACGGCGACCGCAGACTAATCGCATTCCTAGCGCGAGAAAGGCATACGTCGCCCTTCCGACATGCCTTCTTACAATTCGAAATATACGCGCCGTTAATGATTTCGCGCCAATGGCATAAACACATTATCGGTTCGGATCACTCATTCAACGCACATAACGAAAGTAGTCGCAGGTATATCACAGAGGAAGCCGCGTTCCACATTCCGGAAGCAGACGCATGGCGATCAAAGCCGGCTAACAGCAAGCAAGGAAGCGGCGCAACTTTAGATGTTGGCGAAGGTACGCTATTAACGAAGGAACTGCGGAAGCACGTCGAGCAGAGCGAACGTCTTTACGAAGATGCGATGGCAAACGGTGTAGCGCCGGAGCAAGCACGCCTATTCCTTCCAGCATATTCGATGTACGTCCGCTGGTATTGGTCCGCTAGTTTAGCCGCAGTATGCCACATGCTTAATCAGCGCCTAGCATCGGATAGTCAATACGAATTTCAACTATACGCAAAAGCCGTACTCGAACTGATTAAACCGCACTTCCCCGTCAGCATCGACGCACTAGTAAAGGACGTGGACGCATGAACCTCGCCAAACGCACGGCACTCGCCCTACTAATCATCGCATCATCCGCGTACCTAATCACAAGCAAGCCGGAGCCTCCCGTACCAGACGAGGATGCCCGACCCATTGACGCGTTGGCGGCTAATACTACGGCTGTCAACGCAATCAAGACGGAAGCACTACGCAGGCAACACGACCGAAACTACAAAGCGTTACAGCGTCAGGCGGTCATCTACGCGCAGGAAGCCCACGCACAAGGAGCGCTCCGTATCGCAGAGGCGAAGCATAAGGCGGACGTAAAAGCGGCACAGGCACGCGTAGCACAATCCCGCGTAGCGCAGGCGTCACGCACAGCACCGCCGAGCCGCAGTCAAGCATACGTAGGGCAGGCGCAAAGCTACGAAGCTACATTTTACACGGCGTTCTGTCCTACGGGATGCACCGGCGTTACAGCGAGTGGTTACGATGTGTCGAGCACTATACATTACGAAGGTATGCGCATCTTAGCAGCGCCGGAGTCGGTTCCGTTGTATTCAATATTGCGGATTACACTGGCGGATGGCTCAACGTTTGACGGAATCGTGCTTGATCGGGGCGGGGACATCGGCGCCGGTCGCATAGACATTCTCGTTAAGACACGGCAAGAAGCGTATGTACTCGGTAGGCAAGCGGTTGAGGTTCGGTTGGTTAGGCGAGGTAAATAAGGAGGTGCTGGAATGTTCTTTGCATTTATATTAGGCGCTCTTACGGGAGTTGTCGCTATGTTGGTATTTGAGAATTACTAATCGAAAGGGGAGCGATATTATGTTGAAGAAGATGCCGAAGGCGGGCGATAAGGTTCGATATTTAGGTGGGGACGGTCATGATGCGCCTGTAAAAGTAGGAAGCGTCTACGAGGTGCTGGATACTCGCAACGCCGATGAAATGCGTATAACTTCGGAGGATGGAATTTGGTACCTCTACGGTGAAAGACATGAAGAAGGCTGCGATTTCGGAAAGTACGAACTCGTCGAAGAAGGCGTAAATCAGACGCAAGCCGATGCCGTCCATTCTCCACAACATTATACTCAGGGAGGCGTAGAGGTTATCGACATCATACGCCAAGCAACGGATGGAGCGGGCGGATTCGAAGGACTGTGCCTCGGTAACGTCATAAAGTACACGATGCGCTATCGCCATAAGAACGGCGTAGAAGATTTACGGAAAGCGCGCGTATACCTCGACTGGCTTATCGACGAATTGGAGGCGAAGCAATGACGGAATCCTACCGCGCACCTAATCCCGTCCCCCTATTCCGAAAGCAGTCGCAAGAACTAGACGCAGATACGTCGTTCATCCTAAGTACCCTCGTAATCATCGACGGAGGCGGACGGTTGGAATCGGAAAAGGTGGCAGACATGCGTGTGCTGATTGACGCTTATTTGACGGATACGGGCAGGGAATCGCTCGGGTGGATGCGGAAGGGGACGGAGATATGACGAGTTTAGAAGCGGTCTACGCCTTAAACCTCGTTTCTAGGGGCGCAGAACGGCGGCATGACGGTATGTGTTACGCGTTAAAAGCGGCAGAAGGCGGGTCTTCTAAGCAGCACATTCTCGAAGTACACAACGATGTTACAACGAAAGGGGACGTTAAATTGACGAACACAAACGAGGTAACTAACGCAACGCCTATCGAAACCACTCCTTTCAACTACGTAAGTTTATTCAGCGGTATTGGAGGATTCGAACAAGCACTAAACAATCTCGGAGGCTCATGCGTACTATCGTCCGAAATTGATAAATTCGCCAATCAATCATACGAAGCACTGTACGGACACCCAACGGCAGGCGATATTATGGCGATAGATGCGAAGGATGTTCCGGATCATGACGTACTTGTCGGAGGTTTTCCGTGTCAAAGTTTCAGTGTGGCCGGTAAGCGTGGCGGATTTGAGGACGCAAGAGGGACGTTATTCTTCGAAGTCGCTCGCCTAGCAGCGGAGAAACAGCCGAAGGTCGTATTACTCGAAAACGTGAAAGGCTTAGTCGGTCACGATAAGGGAAAAACGCTAGATACGATTGTTAAGACGTTAAACGACATCGGCTATACCGTAGACTTCGAAGTCCTCAACAGTAAATTCTTTGGCGTCCCACAGAATCGTGAGCGTATATTCATCATTGGCGTGCGCGACGACCTTGTAGATAGTGTACCGTGGGCTATCGAAGGTAACACGGTCGTTCCGAAAGGTAAGCGAAGAATCGCAGATTATGGCGTAGAGTCGTTCAACTTCGATTGGCCCAAGAATGACACCGTTACTACGCGCCTACGTGACGTATTAGAAGCGCAAGTGGACGAGAAGTATTACCTGTCGGACGATAAGACGGCGAAGTTAGTCGCCCAATTAGACGGAAGTGTTCGCATGGATTTCCCTGCTGTAGGGGTAGGTAAAGACGGGGAATCTCGCGCGATAATCGGAAGCACTCCACGCATGAACCTTCCGCAACACATAAATAAATCGCAATCAACCATGATCTTCGGCGATCCACAAATGCTCGGACACGTCGAGTTAAACGGGCATGACGCAATCAAACGCGTTTACAGCACGGAGTCGGTCCGACCGACTCTTACGACAATGGGCGGAGGTCACCGTGAGCCTAAAATTGCGGAACCTCAAGTAATCGCAGAAGGGGACGATCTATCCTACTGCCTAGACGCAAACTACACGAAAGGTCTCGCTCCGAGCGGACTTAATAAAGGCCGAAGAACTCACGTAGGCGAGGACGTTAAGCCACGCTACCGCATCCGCAAGCTAACTCCGCTAGAGTGCTGGCGTTTACAAGGATTCAGCGACGAAGAACACCAAACGGTCGTCGACGCAGGCTTATCGGACTCACAACGCTACAAACAAGCGGGCAACGCCGTCACTGTTAACGTAATTAAAGCGATTGGTGAGCGACTACTTCCGTACTTGACGACGTAAGACCTCTCGCAGCCTTAACGCCCTTCAATCGGAAATAATACACGCCGGCCACACTAGCCGCACGGTCATAAGCGAACGTAAACGGAGCATCCTCGACGTCGTACTTATATTCCGCACAGAATCGCCTAGCCGACATATAGTGGCGCTTGTCTATCGTATAAGTCGGCGCATCAATAGCGTCAGCAGTCACGGTAGTCAATACGATTAGCTGCCGTTTAATCGGGTCGTATCCGATGGCAAGGCGTTCATATGCGCCGACTCCGATCATCTTGCGAAGGCTTGCGTTTATATAGAATCTCCTTTGATTGTCGAGGGTAATAAACGGTAGCGAGTCGGGCGGTACGATGTCAAATCCGTTAAGTAGCGATTTCAGTTCGTCAAGTTTCGAAGTATCCATTAGGTCACGTCCATTCTTCGTAGTGGTGGCGTGTCTTACACGCTTGATTACGCTTATTATACACGAAGTATGGACGTAATAGCAAGTAAGTATACCGAAGGGTTGACGTAAACAAAAAGAACGCCGGTTAGGGCGCCTTCACAACGATGTGATACGTAAATTCAGCGTGATCGACGAAGTGGTGTCCGATAATACCTGTCGGAGCGCTATACGTAGCGACCGATTCCAATACGTCGCCACCACGATACCGGCGGTGCTTGCGGATTTCATACGAATACATTCGATTACCTCCCGTTAGGTTATAAGGCAGTATACGCGGTTTGCAAACGATATATACACGAAAGGTGGACGAAATTATGGCGAATCCAATTGACGCAAGAACCCTCGCATATTACGAGGATCTTACCGCTAGGCAGGCGAAGCTTCCGTACTCCTCATGGCCGCAGTTCAAGGCGGAAATGTTTATTGACGGCAATGACTTTGGAAGTAAGCCGTATATTCATCGAGGTTATTCGGGCTTATATGGCGAGTGGTATCGTTGCCTTGCGTATATGTACTACGGCTACGGAAATACATCGAATAATGACCGACGTAGGCACGGATTGCCAGCGATTAGGAGGACGAAGTGATGACGATTGAACTTAAAGAAGGCGCAAGCCTCACATACGCAGAGCAATTACAGGCGGACTACACCCGTATCCGCACGGAAATACGCGAAGGACGACTGCCCCGCGAAGAAAGGCTCGTCCAGATAGCGGAGGTAACGGATAGATATGCGTTAGCACACGCAGAGGCTTACGATAAGGCGCGGGAGAGTGGACGCGTCATGCCGATTAACTACAAGAACGACCGCTTGCTACACGCCTTTGCCGACCTTGCGCTATACGAAGATTTAACGTGGTCGCACGCCGATAAGATGTCGTTGGTAGAGTTTCCGATTATGAGCGATAGTCAGGCGAAGCGTCGCGCAAGTCGAACGTCCATGCCGGGCGAAATCGAGCATAATGATCGCGGCAATAACGGACGCCAAACGCTGATATACACGGACAAGAACGATGTAAGCCGCTCAACTAAGCCGCGAATGGCTAACGTGTGGGAGGATAACCTCTGCGCCAGCGTCGCCAATATCGACCTGCATAACGGTATACAGAACGCAGGCTTGACCGTTAGGCAGGCGCAGGCAATCGACCTAGTTTACGGCGATGGCAAGACGCAGGAAGCCGCAGCGAGCGAAATGGGCATCGCTAAGTCGAACGTCAATGCGTATTTAGACGTAGGGGTGGCGAAGATTAGGCGAGTTATGGGCGTAAAATAGTAACTTATGCGTAATCTGCTGTATATAGAGGTGAGAGAAGGAATACGTCCAAGCATATCGGACGTAAAACGCTATAATGCCGTGTGGCCCCGATAACACGTTAAATAAACGGGAAGAGTAGGCGTGCAATATAAGGCGCGGTAATCGACTTCGACGCGTTGGACGATTACATTACCACCGCAGACAACGTAATGGACGTGGGCGCTTCGGCGTCCCTGCGGGTGCAATACCTTTACGACTAGCCTTCGGGTCTGAGCGTAGGGCGACTGATGACTGGCGATGCCTAACGGTGTCGCTACGAGGTTTTTACATATATCGCCTGTACGCGAGTACTTCGTAGTACAAGTGGTCGCAGGCATACGGGGAGCGTCCGATAGGTGGGCGTTCTTTTCTATTGGGGTAAGTCGGCGGACTATAAGCGACATTCAAACGAAAGTTGGCGATTTACATGGCGGACAAACTGTCGCGCGAAGTAGATTTATCACATGAAAGAGTTATCGAGGCATTGTCGAGCGTGGGTGAATCGGCGGAGGTTGTAACGGATCGTCTGGCGAGGGCTCACGGCAAGAAAGCGAATAGCCTAACGGTCAAACTCGACCTAGACGTGAGCGACGCAATCAGCGGTCTAAAGGCGATTCAGCGCGAGGCTCGGGATGCTACGAAGGCGCTGCGTGAGTTGGAATCGGCGCAATTAGCAGTTAAGGACACAGACGCCTGTTTTAGGTGTGGCGGATCCGGCGTTATATCACTCGGAGAAGGCGTAAGGGGTATCGCCAAGTGCGTTTACTGTAAGAGTGGTGTCAACCGATGACTAACGGAATAGAGAAATACTACAACGAAGAAACGGGCCAACACTTACTAATCGTAGATAGCGAAACCCATTACGTAGGCAGTTTCGCGCAACAAGAGGCACAGCGTCGTTTCGCGATACAAAGCGAAGGGGGTCGCAAGGAGAAATTCTTCTTTAACGGGATGGAACGGCTGGACTACGTAATAGAGGCGTTGACTTCGGCTCAATGCGGTTACCTACTTGTGCTGTCGAGTTATATCGACTTCGGAGGGCTTATCGTCAAGTCGGAGAACGACAAGGTGCCGATGTCCACTACGGATATGCAACGTGTATTAAAGATTACGAAGACGCAACAGTCCTCCTTCTACGACTTCTTGGACGCTTGTCTGTCGCACGGTATTATTACCGATAGCGGCGACGGGCGTTTTTATGTTACGAAGCAGTTCCATTTCCGAGGCAAGACGGAGGGTGATCGCGTTGTCATGACGATGATTACGAAGTTGCGCGAGATGTATGCGGAAGTTAGCGCTCACGACATCGGGTTGTTGTACCGGCTGATTCCGTATATTCACAAGGATTCGAATATGCTGTGCGCTAATCCGGAGGAGAACAGTCCGAAGCATGTTCGCAAGTTTAATCGTAAGCAACTAGCCGAAGCGATTGGTGTTAGTCCTGAACTAATAAGCCGTGCTACCGGACGTATGGTTTACAGAGGTAAGTCGGTATTCGCGAAGGTTACTACGGCTACGGACGGCACTTACTATATGCTAAATCCGCAGGTGTTCCGTCGTTCGAACGTAGATTATGACGTGACTGTGCGGACGATATTCGGTTTGGATTAATAAAAGTGTGACGCTACTCGGAATAAAGGTCGAAAAGTGTGACGCTATTCGGAATGAGAATACGAGGCATCTTACCGTGAATAAGGCGTATAAATGGTGTATAATCAACGTTTGTAGACGTTATTCAGTGAGAATTGGGCGTATTCCTTCCGAAGTTATATCTTATCTATATAGACCGAGAGTAACGTAAAGAGACTAAGTGATACCGCCTTATTCCCAAGTTCGGGGAAACGGCGGACGCTACGTTTTATAAGTGCTTATCGTCTATAGAGAGTAATACGCAATAAAGGATACGTCCGACGGCGCAAGCCGGAGGCATCACTTATCACTCGCACTTATCTTTATTACTAACGCCATCACTACGGACATACAGGCGATAGGATACGGACAATATGACGGAGGTGTTTCGGACATATGGCGAAGAAGGTAACGTTCTCAATGACGGTAATATATGACGATTACGAGGTAGACGCTTTATCAGCGATAGAACACGCAATGTTTAATATCGACGGAATATACGAATGGAGTACGGATGAAGGCGATATAGAGGACGTAGAATACAAGGAGGAGTAGACGAATGCATAACGAATTACTAGTAACAGCGACACGTCTTTTAGAAGCCGTCAATCCTACGGACGTAGAAACGGTACAGATTAATCATACGAAATATGACGATGGGTCTACGGGATTCACGATTGATATTACGTATCCTGCGAAGGTAGATATAACGTAAATAGGAGGTGAAACGAACAATGGCGAAACTACACGATAAGCAAATCGCAGCAATAGCGTTATTATCCCTGCCTAAACGCGGAGGCATGACGTTTGAACAAGTAGCGGATGCAGTCGGAGTCGACCGTAAGACACTGCTAGAATGGCGTAAGAGGGACGATTTCAACGACGAATTAAAGCGTGAGATAGTACGGGCTACACTCGATAGCCTACCGGATATTATGGCGTCAATACCACGTCATATTATAGACTCAGGTAATGCGGCGTTATTCCGCACACTACTACAGGCACACGGACTACTGACGGATAAGATCGAAGTAGATACGAAGGGTACAGGTACAGACATAGACGCTATGAAGGCGCAGATAGAACGTATGCGAGGCGTAGAGGATGGGAAGTAAGCGAATGGATACGGCTGTTATATAGAAGGAACTCGGATGGATGGCGTAGAGGGTACGTGTCAATAGGTGACATCGAGGGATAGCGCATAGGGGTAACGTAGTGGCTCCGTATCAGCAAAACGGATATTCCGCGTGACCCTCCGAACGCTTTGAAGTTATCACGTATTACACACAACTCCGCTATGCATAAACGCCTGTATTATATACATGCGAAGGCTATACGTTGGATGTATAAAGGCGATAGGTATGCGGATGTATATCGTATGCATAGACGATGGTGTGCGTAACATCGAAGGAATGGCGTAGGCATGCGGTTAGTAGCTACTTGCGAATGTAACTCCGCATGATTGTGTACCATTCGTTATACACTAACTATGTATACGTGTTATGGCGGAGAGGCTAACGTAGGGAAATCGAAAGAGGGGCGGGGGTGTCGGAAATGAAAAACGATTTCCTGACGATTCTAACTCGCGCAACTCAAAATAACGCTTTGGTCGATTTTAACTTCGCGATATAAAATAATCACTTTGACTATGCGTAGCCCTTATCGTAGCACAACGAAAAGCCCCCGTAAACAATACGGAGGACCATCGCTAATACTATTAAAGGTTGATCGCATGCCTAAAGGTTAATTGCGTTATACACGTCTGCAATATCGTCAGCCTCTACGCCAATATACCGAAGCGTCTCGCGTGCTGACGAGTGATTCAGTATCCGCATTAACAACGTAATATCTGCGCCACTATTATATGCAAAGTATCCGAATGTTTTACGAAGGCTGTGAGCTCCGAATGACGTATACACTTCGGATAGCCCCGCACGTACTATTGCGGCATTAAGGATTCGATACGCCTGAACGCGTCCAATCGGACGATCACCCTTACGTGAAGGAAACGCGTATTCAGTATCGGCGGGCAGTAACGACTTAACCGCGTCCTTTGCGGCGTCATTTAACGTGAATATACGCATCTTACCAGTCTTACCTTCCGTTACCTTCACAACGTCCTTGTCGCGTAAATCAGACGCCTTTAGCGCGAGTAAATCGCTTATGCGTAATCCGACGTTGATACCTAGTGTGAATAATAGTAGGTCGCGTCCGTTAAGTGCCAACTTCATTCGCTCAATATGCGCGCGGTCTTTAATCGCCTGTACTTCGTTCATAAGTAACGCCTCCCGTGTTATGTTACATTCAGTATATACGGAGGGATAACGTAAGTCAAGTGTCTTTTAGCGACAGCCAAGCGTAATCAACACGATTCACCCACGATACATACGGCGTTTTAACCGTCCTAGCCTACGTTTGGTATAAACACATAGGCAACGGCTGCACACGCTAGAAACAAGCGCAAACAACGAAGTACATACTAAGCGGAAGGGAGGCGATGTCTTATCGCATGGGTTAATAATGAATGGCTATCGAAGAAACGGCGTAATGAACTGATCGAAGTCTATGCGGAATACATCGCCGTACTGGACGCAAAGTATCCGACCACTGACGAATTAGCAGACGCTGGACTTATCGAGGACTATATCGAGAAGAGGACGGAATTGGAGCGGTTGGAACGGATTGAGCTCTGTGACGGTAATCTACTCGAATTTGGTATTGAATATTTCTCGGAAGCACGCAACCCCAGCAACGACGGAAACTGGGATGGCTTTGATATCGCGAATGCCTCCGAATCAGCCGACTTCCACGTAGACTTGACCGGAATCATGGATAACGTATCTACTACGGAAAAGAACGCCAAGATAGCCGCTGCGGCACCGAGGTCACACGCTAAATCAACATGGTTATCTAAAGCCTTTCCGGTCAGCGAATTAGTATTCCGTAAACGTAAATACACGATAATCATTTCGGAAACACCTACGGTAGCAAAAGCGAATATGGAGTGGATACGTAATCAACTGAAATACAATCGTAAGCTACGCGAGGACTTTGGGCCGCTGTTATCGCCGAAGGATCAATCGAACATCGTAGACAACGGCGAAGAGTTTATCGCCTGGCACGATGACGGTCACGGAGGTAAGCGACAACTAGCGATTATGCAGGCAGCATCGACAGGGCAGGCGCTTCGTGGACGTAACTGGAACGGAACGCGACCCGACCTCATTTTGTGCGATGACTTGGAGGATGCTCGTCCGGGCGGTAACGCATCCACACCGGAACAACGACTTAAACTTCGCGACTGGATGGCTCAAACGGTAATGGCGCTAGGCGACCCTAAAGGCGTTAAGACGGCATTCGTCGTTATGGGAACGACAGTCCACCGAGAATCTTTACTAATGCACGTTCTATATGGACGGTCCGATTATAAGTCGACGGTATATCGTGCGATTATCAACGAGCCTAAACGTATGGACTTGTGGGAGCAATGCCGTCTTATCTATATTAATCGTGATAACAGTAAGCGGGCGGATGATGCTCGTCAATTCTACGCAGATAATCGCGAGGATATGGACGAAGGCGTCGAAGTTTTATGGCAAGAGTTCCAGCCGATATGGAAGTTGATGACGTGGAAATGGGATAACGGATCAAAGGCGTTCAATACGGAGTATATGAACAATCCCGTCGATCCTGATTCGATGATATTCAATCCCGAAACATTTACGTACTATCACGGAGAAATAGATTATCTAAGCGGACGATATGACGTATCAATGGGCGTCGACCCCGCAATGGGTAAGCAACGCGGTGACTTCTCGGCAATCGTTACGACTGCGAAGGACAGGGAAACCGGAATCATATACGTAATAGACGCATACGGAGAACGCATCAAGCCGAGCGACTTTATTAAGGTAATCGTCGAAAAGGTACTTAAATATCAGCCGACTGTAGTTGCGGCAGAGGCCGTTGCAGCGCAGGAATTTATCGTCGACGAACTAAAGAAGGCGTTAGAAGCGGTCGGCTATCCGGCTGGCACTCGAGTCAAGAAGATTTACCACCGCAGTCGTAAAGAGTTACGTATCGAGGCGTTATTGCCCCAGATTGAGAACGGCACTATCCAATATAACCGCAGGCACTCATTACTTCTTGAACAATATGAAATGTACGGAACTGGCTCACATGATGACGTAATAGATGCGGCTGAAATGTCGGTATCAGCGTTATTAGGGCAAGCGGCATCAGTAACAACCGTAAGGCGAGCCAGTCGCTGGTGACGCAAACTAAACGAAAGGAGGCGCTAATTTGACGGACTACAACTTATTAACACCGCAGGAAATGGATGAATTACTATTCACGCCATATAAGCAATCCCTCGGCAAGCAAACGCGAGAACGATTACGATTACAACTCGACAACTACGCATATTACGAAGGCAAGCAGCACGTATCGCCTGAAACGGGACAACTCGTTAAAGCGTCCGAACTAGCGCGACCACCCGGACTCGACTACGACCCCACACGTTATGCAACGAACTACTTCAAGGCGATAGTCGACCGTAAGGCACGTTGGCAACACGGAGGCAAGCACGGAATTTCCGTACCTCGCGCACAAGTCGATGCTATCGAGGATACATTTACGGAGGGCTATACGCCAAGCCCCGCACAGCAAGCGGAAAACGTACGCGCGGAATCGTATGAGCGTTTGTTATATCGCCTATGGGACGAAAACAAGATGCGCGCTAAACTAGTGCAGGCGGCAAGGGATCGGCTTATTGCGGATAGAGTCGTATGTAAAATCGTATTCAATCCGACCACCGGCAAGCTACGATGGATATGGGTACCGGATTACGAATTTATTCCCGTATTTAGCGACGATGACTTCGAGGATTTAATCGCAGCACACTTCGTTAAGGCTCGGAAATGGACTAAAGCGGACGGAACGGAGATTGACGCAATACAACGCCAGACATTCCGATTTATGGAAGACGGTAATTGCCACGTAGAGGAAGCTATCTACGCAGAAAGCGACTTAACCGTACTCAAAACGATACAACCGTTAGCCGATATGGGCATCGACTTTATTCCCGTCGTAATATTCCCCGTCAACGAATTAATATCGGAATCACTGGGACAATCCGAAATCAGCGACCTACGCGAGCAGAACGACGTACTTAATCAGATGAACGAGGACGCTATCGACTCGATGAAATTCGAAATGTTCTCGCCAATCGCCGTATTAAACGGACCACCCGGCGCTGCGGAGAAGTTATTCATCGCACCTAACGCGGTATTCGAAATTACTGGCGGTAGTGATGGACAGCAGCCGGACGTTAAGCGTGTGGAATCCGGATTTAAGTGGAAGGAAGCGTTTAAGGACCAGTATATGCGCGTTAAATCCGCAATGCATGAAATATCCGGCTTACCTCAAATCGTACCGCAAGAACTCAACTTCGGCGGACTTAACGGCGAGGCTATGCAGGTACTATTCCACGACATTATTACGGATACGGAAGAACACTGGCTATCGTGGGGCTATAATCTAGCGGAATTACACGAAAAGTCTATCCGTTACTTACAAGCAAGGACGGAGGCACAACGTTTTGCATACGACAAAGCGGTCGTTAAAGGTATTGGCGAAGATTATACGAATGAAATGCGTTTCGTTTTACCATTACCGGATAACCGCAAGGAACTAGTCGAATTGCTTACGTTTGAAACAGGCGCAGGCTTCGAATCGGTGAAAGGCGCTATCGAACGACTTGGTGTCGAGAATGTATCGGCGAAGAAACAGGAAATCGAAGGCGAACGCGCCTCACAACAACGAATGACCGATCCATACAGCAACGCAGAATAATCCCGAACCTGTCCGCAAAGACGTTAAACTATTCGGGACCATCTGCTACAAATTCGCCGTCGGGCGTTAACCGAAAGGGGTAGATACGCATGGCAGAAGAAGTTATTGACGAAACAAACGAAGGAACAGACGACGTAAATGCGTCCGCAGGGACGGAAAACACTGGTACCGACGTCGATAGCAAGACAATTCCGTATGACCGCTTTAAAGCGAAGGTTGACGAATCTAACGCGTTAAAGAAAAGACTTGCGGAGTTTGAGCAGGCACAAGAGGAATCCGAGCGTAAACGTTTGGAAGAATCGGAGAACTACAAGGAATTGGCGGAGAAATACCGCGAAGAACTAGAGGCGCAGAAAGTAACGGCGCTCGCCACGCGAAAACAAGCACTCATTACGATTGCAGGCTATGAAGGCGAACAAGCTACGTTATTGACGCGTTTGCTCGAAGGTAGCACGGACGAAGAGTTAACGGAATCCCTTGAAGGTTTGAAAAAGGCGTTTCCAGTTAAAGCGGCCTATGTTGATCCAAGCGGAATGAACGGCGGGAGCGGACGACCTGCTGCGAAAGATGGCGAGGAACTAGGCGCAAGTATGTACGAACGAATAAAGCACAAATTGCGTTAAGCACAATCTGCGACAGGCACACCGTTTGAGATAACGGTATACAAGCGAACTCAAAATAAAAACTAACGGAGGAATACAAATGCCATTATACACACCGAAATTCACGAAGCCAGTATTTAAAGGCGGTAAGAACATCTTAGCGTCGGAACACTTGGAATTTATTAAAGGCGGTGCAACACTTGACGCTACTAAGTTCGCGAAGAAGTACCACGAAGCGGGTCTTTTAGTTGCTCGTAACAAGACAGGCGGTAAGTTCGAGGATGTCGGCGCACTTGCGAAGGTAGCCCTAGACGCATACGATAACTTCGGAATCCTAAACGTAGACTTCGATAACGACGGTACTAATGACGTTATCGCGGGCGAGGTAATCGTACGAGGTAGCGTATATACAGCTAAACTAGCGGCAGTACCTAATGCCGATTTCAAAGCAGTTACACCACTAATCCAATACATTTCACACATCTGACGGACGCTTAAATATAGGCGTCTTTTTAATTACGTAAAAATAACGAAAATACAACGGAAACTATTAGGAGGAATTTAATTATGGCTGGAATTACACACTTAAAGGAAATGCAGAAACCCGCACTTCGCGGACTAACGGTACTAATCGAAAACGACAAGGCGCCTACACTGGCGGACGAGTTTCTACCGGACGGTCAGACGTTCAGTTCGACATTCGCGTACGACATCGTTAAGAAGTCGAATCACATCGCAGCATATATCGGATACGGCGCAGAGCCACCGGTCATCGACCGTGACGCAGTAGCATCGCAAATGGGCGAAGTTGCGAAACTTGGTCTTAAATATATCGCTACGGAAGAAGAATTACTTGCGTTGAACCAAGCGCGTTCTGACGCTGAAAAGTCAGCGATGGTCGATCAGTTAGTCGTTAAAGCGGCAGACCTCGTTAATGCACTACGTAAACGCGTAGACATTTCGAAACTAGAGGCGCTACTCAAAGGAACGTTCTCGTATAACAAGAACGGCGTTAAAATCAACGTAAATTACGGCATCGAAGCACCTGTATCTAAAACGGGCGTTAACGCATGGACAGCGACTGCCACTGCGAAACCTCTATCGGATTTGATCGAATGGAACGACGCATATGTAACGAAGAACGGAAAAATCGCGGACGCAATCATTATGTCACGTGAAGCACAATCGCTACTACAAACTAACGCTGAATTTATTACGGAAGCACGCGGAGCGACAGGCGTATTCTCACGTATTTCAGTAGCGGAAGTAAACGACGTACTTGCAGGTTACGGATTGCCGTCAATCAAAATCCAAGCCGAGCGCTCTATCACGGTTAAGGATATTTACTCGGGCGCAGACGAAGTTATCGAGTTCCTTCCGAAATATCGCGTAGTATTCGCATCTCGCGGAGCAGGTCAGTATCTATTTGGCCCAACGGTAGAGAACGACTATAAGCCGGGCATCGACCTTCGCGCTTACGATAAATTCGAGCCAATCCAGTCGATTATCCGAGTAGCAGCGGCGGGCGTACCTGTCGTAGAAAACCCTAGCCTTATCTTCCACGCTAACGTAGGCGTATGAAGCTAGTTCAGATGAAATCGATAGGCGCTGTTTTTAACAGTCAGCCTATCGGCTCTATCGTCGATATGACGCAAGCAGAGGCGGATCATTACGTAAAATTAGGCTTAGTGGAGCCAATTAAAGAAACGCCGAAACCTGCGCCAAAGGCGAAAGTATCGAAAGATAAATAAGGAGGACGCTAAATGGCGAATATATCAGAACTTGCCGAACGTCTATTACGACGCTTTAAAGGCGTACCTAATTACGAAATTACAGACGCAGCAGATTCCGTCGCGGACGCTATGCAAGTTATCGGATATGACCCGTCAGATAGCGTTCCCACGGATAAAGAAACGGCATTGCTACTACTAGCGCAATCGGAGAGTGCCTTTCAAATAGCGTTCTCGGTTGCGCATTACTTCAAGTTTACGGACGGAGAAGAATCGGTCGACAAGTCGATGCTATCCGAAAACTATCGCAAACTAGCGGCTGACCTTAGACGTCAATACGACGCGGAATCAGCGAAGAGTAACGGTAGTGGGGCTTACACAGCTATGCGTATAGACCGACCTAATACAACGCCGAGAACGGGCGAAAGCGGGCGTAACGTATGGCGAAGGTACTAACGACACAAGCGGATATGGATGCAGTATTCCGAAAGATGGAACGTGATTACGGCGCACTTACTAAAAAACAGCAGGCGTATGCAATCAAAGAAATCGGAAGAATACGCGGAGAAACAGCCGAGATGTTAGCGGACTTTGCTGATACGGACGGCGTTATTAAGCAACAGCGGACGGCTCGGTTACTACGTGAATTAGACGTGATAGAAGCGTCCTTACGCAGTAATGGCACAATAGTCCTCGAAGGGATTATCGGGGACTCTAGCGAATGGACTACACGGGCGATTACGGCGGGAATGGGCGTAACTTTATCAGCTACGCAGTTCGACCGAATCAACAAACACGTTGTCAGATACGCAGTCGAACGGTTCGGCGAGGACGGCTTAGTCTTATCGGATCGCGTATGGGGTCTGTCTGGCGGAATACGTGACGAACTGTCTACGGTTATTCGTACGGGCATAATCCGAGGCGATGGAATTAACGCAATGATACCGAAGATACGCAAGGTCTACGATAACGAAACGTGGAAGATTCGACGGCTCGCACGCAATGAATCGGTAACGGCCCATCGTGCAGCTATCGGATACAACGCACAGGAATCTGGACTCGTAAAGTGGGTCCAGTTTCATGCGGGCGTTAAGAAGTCGAAGCCTTGCGTAGCTTTATCCGAGGAAGACCGTTACGGAAAAGGGACAGGGATATTCAGCCCCGTGGATACAGACTTGTGGATGCCTCACGTAAATTGTACGGGATACTCTTCCTACGTCCTAGACGAGAGGTGGTTATGACGGAATGATAACAAGCGGAGATATTACGTTTATGAACGATGCACAGGACGAAATGTATGAATTGCGGAAACGCCCAATTACTGTTATTTACGATGATATTCAGTATGACGACTTTACCAACGAAGAAATCGGAAACGTACCGGTGTCGCGCGAAGTTGAAGCCGTCGTGACCGAAATCTCAACGAAGAGTGTGAACGGAAGTCGGTTCGTTGTAGGCGGTATCGAATTCGATCAAGGCGATATTAAAGTCGACGTTAAAGTCCAATATATCGAGGACATTATCGACAAGATTACGCGACTATCATACAACGGAAAACAGTACGAAATTCTCGGCGATGACGGTAAGGGTATTGGGAAACGTAACCGCTACGAAATTAAAGGGCGGGTGATTGCGTGATGCTGAACGTAAGGATAGACGGATTGGATGCCGTTATGAAGCGGTTTACGCTTGCGGGAATTAAGGCGCAAGGCACGGCGGATAAGGTCACGGAAACGTATACGCGGAAGATGGCGAATGAGGCGGCGGCGTTGGCACCGGTCGATAGCGGAGATATGCGCGCCAATATCGTAGCGAGTCCACACAGACTAGCGCCTGCTACGTGGGAATTCGGCGGAACATTGCCTTACACGCGTAGACAGGAATACGAACATGCGACGCATAAAGGGTTTATACGTAAGTCCGTTTGGGATAACCGCGAAGGCTACCGCGAGGCTATGCGACGCGAGGTGACTGACGTATGAGTGTACACCAACACGGATTAAACCGCTCGCTAATCATGCATCTACGCGAAGCATTTACAGAGGCGAAGGTCGACCTCGTATATGACGGCTATAAGTTCCCGGCGGACAGACCGCTAATTACGTTAGAAACGATGCAGGCGAATAACCGCGTCCTAGCCAAAGGTCGCGAATCAGTCGAAGTAATTTATCGTTATCAAGTCGGTTTGCATGACGTTAATAGCGTACAGCTTTCGATTAATCAAGAACGGTTAACGCAGGTTTTCAACTTCGACGATATTCCTTATTACGATACGTTACAGACGCCCTCCGTTCAGGAAGGCTTTTTTAATTGCGTTTTAAGGGCGGTCGTTCCGATGCCTGCTTCGGATGTGAGCGTTAGGACGGGGTACCATCGCGTCTATTTCGACGTGGAAATAACGGACGTGAAACGAAGATAATACGAATTTATAGGAGGAATTATTAATGGCGATTGAATACAGAGGCGAAGAAAAGATTTTTGCGGTAGAGATTCCCGACTTACTAGAAACGGTAAAAGTAATCCGTCCGTTTAACCAGACCGGCGGTTCTAAGGAAATCTCGGCAGACTCTATCGAATTAGATACGAAAGATCGCACGGGGTCGGATTACGGGAAAGTAACGGAGTCCGTATCGCTAGAAGGAATCTTGACGGAGGGCGACGAGTTTATCGACTTCATTATCGAGGCAATCCGCAAGAAGAAGTTCGTTAAGATTTACGAAATTAATACGCGTGACCTAAAAGCGGAGCATGGTTTATACATGGTTTCTTCGTTCAACCGCGAATATGGTAACGGAGACTTCGCTACTTACTCACTGGATGCGACACTAAACGGCGCCGTAACTGCGGAAACACTGACAGAACTCCCAGACGGCGCAGAATAATTCTACTAAGCAATAACGGCGGGGCGTAAAACCCTCGCCACATACTTAACTACGAAAACAATGGAGGTAATTATAGATGGCGAACTTTACGGTAAACGGCAAGGAATACGATCTTAAAATTGATTATAACGGCGTTAAATATTTGAACGGACTTTACGAAGGCGGTTCTTACGAAATGATTGGTAAGGCGATGATGGGTGACTTCGATACATTCCCTTACGTAGTTCATGCAGCACTAAAACATACTGGCGAGAACTTCTCGTACGGTGACATTGAGCAGGCTATCGCAGAAGCTATCGACGCTGAACGTCTGGACCTAGACGGCGTATTGAAGGTATCCAACGAAGTGATTACACAGAGTTTTTTCTACAAAGCAACAATCGCGAAACTGATGAAGGACAACAAGGACGCGAAGAAGGCGCTGGACACACTTCTAAAATAACACCGAATTACTTACGTGATTTATGCGAAGTGGAAGTCGCTAAAGCGGATGGTTGGCGTTACCTAGCGCTCAAACCGCAGGAAGTAGAATCGTTGACACCGCGCGAGTTTACGATTCTTATGCGGGCGCAACAGGAACGCCAATTTGACGAATATGAGCGAATGGCCTTTGCGTCGATTATGCAGGAAAGTGCGACAAGGGCGAAACGTCCGAAGGCAAGCGATCTATTTAAGCGGCCAGTAGACGTAGATGCGGCGGAAAAGAAGGTCGAAGACTTACTCAAAAAAAGCCGTAACGCGTCCGAATGGATGGAGCAGTTTACGTTGTTTACGGCGGAAAGGAGTGACGAAATAAATGAGTAACGATATTTTAGTACGGATTGGCGCTGACATTACGCAATTTAGTCGTGCTATGGCCGAATCGAATCGAGCGTTAAGTGACTTTAGTGCGGCGAATCAGCAGACGTTTGACGCGTTTAAGAAGACTGGAGCGGCTGTTACAGGTTTCGGCGTAGCAGTTGCCGTAGGTCTCGGGGGTGCCGTTAAAATCGCAGCCACCTTTGAAGCGGGGATGTCGAAGGTAGCTGCGATAAGTGGTGCGACCGGAAAAGACCTCGACTTATTAACCGCAAAGGCGCGAGAGATGGGAAGTGCTACGTCGTTTAGTGCGACTGACAGTGCGAATGCTCTCGAGTTTATGGCTTTAGCGGGGTGGAGTACGGAGCAAATGCTCGGAGGAATAACGCCGATTCTCCACTTAGCGGAAGCGGGCGCCCTCGAATTAGGTAGGACTTCAGACTTAGTTACGGATAGTATGGCAGGACTTGGGCTGCAAGTAGGAGACCTCGACGGCTACCTCGATAAAGTCGCAAAGACTGCGGCAAGTAGTAACACGGACATCGACGCACTTATGGAAGCGTTCGTAATCGCCGGCGGTACGTTCAGCAGATTTAACGTACCCCTCGAAGAGTCTAACGCCATCCTCGGGATACTCGCCAACCGCGGATTTAAAGGATCAGAAGCAGGGACGGCCCTAAACGCAATTATGACACGTATGACAGCGACGGCAGGTCCGTCCGCAGGTGCGTTGAAAGCGCTAGGAGTCAATGCGTTTAACGCCGACGGAAGTTTCCGTGGTATGGAAGTTGTATTGAAAGAAACTAATAAAGCGTTAAGCGGACTGACGGATCAGGAAAAGGCGCACTACCAAACGCAGATAGCTGGGCTTAATCACGGTAAAGCGTTTAGTGCGATGATGGGCGGCTTGAGCGGTGAGTACGACGAATTAAAGGAAGCAATCATCGACTCGGACGGCGCCCTACTGCAGATGCGTAATACGATGAAGGATAACCTGCAAGGCGCGATGGAAAATCTTTCGTCAGCCTTCGAAGAAATCGGAATCTCCATCGGAACGGCACTACTACCCGCAGTTAAAATACTAGTCGAATTTATTCAAGATTTAGCGGACAAGTTTAACGGTCTATCCGAAGGAACTAAGACGGCGATTGCGGTATTTTTAGCAGTAGCGGCGGCTGTCGCATTGGTTGTCGGACCTATATTACTACTAATCGGATTCATCCCGCAGATTATCGCAGGGTTCACGGCAGTAAGTACGGTAGGGGCATCGCTAGGCGCGGCGTTTACGGCATTGACGGGACCTATTGGATTAGCGGTATTGGCGATAGGTACGATTGTTGCGGCACTAGTATTGGCGTATAAGAAAGTCGAATGGTTCCGTGACGGCGTAAATGAAATATGGGCAGCAGTTAAGAACGCCACGACGACCGCGTTTAACGGTATAAGGGACTTACTCAAAACCGTCATGGACGCCATTGTAAAGTTATCGAAAGAAGCGCTCGATAAGTTAAAGCAGTATTGGACGGAGAACGGCGAAGGGATTATGAATAAGGCGAAAGAAGTCTTTACGCAAATAAAGGACATCGTCATTATGATCGTTACAGGTACGGTCGACCTCGTTAAGAAACAGCTAGATAAACTTGATGCATTCTGGACGGAGAACGGCGAAGCTATTATGACTATCGTAAAAGGCGCTTTCACTGTAATACAGACGGTAATACAAGGCGCTATGAAAGTCATCCAAATCGTATTTCAAACGGTGTGGCCGATAATTACGAGCGTAGTCGTTGTCGCATGGAACTTAATTAAAACCGTAGTTGATAGTGGTATTACTTTAGTTTTAGGTGTAATCCAAACGGCGTTAAAACTGTTACAAGGGGACTGGAAAGGCGCTTGGAATACAATTCTCGATACGATGAAAACGATATGGGGTAATATCCTATCATTCCTCGGAGCGGTCGACTTAGTTTCCGTTGGTAAGGACATCATGAACGGACTTATTAAGGGGATCAGTTCGATGGCTACGGCAGTCAGTGACACAATTAAAAATATTGGTAATAATATTAAGACGACATTTACGAACTTGATGCAAATGAAATCCCCCTCACGCCTGTTTATGGAATACGGAAATAACATAGGCGACGGGCTTGCAATCGGAATTAACGAAACAAAGGCATCCAATATCCAAGCGATTGCTGGCGTTGGCAAAGCGATTTCAGCAGTCACTCGTACGAATGCGGCGGAGGTTACTTTAATCGCATCCAAAGCTGAAAAGGATCGGACGGCTATACAGAAAGACTTCGCAGCTAAACGCGCGGAACTTTCACGCAAATCGGCGCAGTCCTCTCAATCCGCATTAAAAACGCACAAGAATAAAAAAGGTGAAATCGTCACTACCGGCGAGAATAACGTATATAAAATCCGACAAGATGCCTCCGCAAAACTGACAAAGCTTAATGCCGATGAGCAGGCGAAACTCGCGAAGGTTAACGATAAGGCTTGGGCGGACATCGTTAAGAAAGAAAACGAAGTCTCTAAGGCGCGTCTTGAAGCTGTTAAAACGTATGTAGGCGATAAGAAGTCGCTGGAAGAACTCTCCCTTGTAGCTGAATCGGAAGTCTGGCGTAAATCAATTGACACGTTTAAGGTAGGCACGAAGGAGCGCGTTACGGCACAGCAGGAATATCAGAAGGCGCTCAAAGTTATTAACGATGAAATCACGAAAACTAACGAAGAATACGCGGGTAAGATGACGGCTATAAATGAAAAGCTACGCAATGACGAGCAGGAACTTACGGACAAATATACGAAAACAGTCGATGATCGCGCGAACGCTCTTTATAACTTCGCAGGCACATTCGACTACTTCGAATATAAGTTGGAGCAGACGGGCGCCGACCTACTGAATAACTTAAACTCGCAAGTATCGGCGTTTAAAGGCTGGCAGCACCAAATCGACATTCTATCCGCGAAGGCTATCGACGACGGGCTAATCGCAGAACTGCGCGCAATGGGGCCGAAGGCTTTACCGCAGCTAGTCGCGCTTAACTCGATGACCGACAAGCAAATGACGGAGTATTCGAAGCTATACGCAGAGAAGTCTAAACTGGCTCGTACGCAAGCGGAGAAGGAACTTATCGGAATGAAGGCGGATACGGCGAAGCAAATCAAGGAACTACAGGCGGTCGCTAATCGGGAACTGTCCGCACTAGAACGTGACTGGACGAATCAGATTAAAGGCATTACGCGCGCTACCGACGGCGAACTATCATCACTAAAGACTATCGGACGGCAAGCTGCGGAAGGTTTAAAGGTCGGACTAGAATCGATGCAGCCGGCGCTAGTACGCACGGCAACAGACATCGCTAACTCCGTCAAGAAAGCAATGGCGGGAGCCTTCGACATCAAATCTCCTTCCCGATGGATGCGCGACTTTATCGGCGTGAATATGATGCAAGGTTGGATGGACGGAATGTCCTCGATGCGTTCGAAGGTGGTCGGAGTTTCCGATAAAGCAAGCGGATGGATGACGCCGAACACGCCGCAGATTGCGGGCTATCAGACGCCTAGAAGCGGTACTGGACTGCTAAAATCCGTGTCTAGCGAATCAACAAACGCAAACAGTAGCGGAGGTTTCTCGCCGACTATTACGAACAACTTTACGCCGGCTCATTCTACGCCGTCGGAAAGCGCACGCAAGCAACAGCAGGTACTACGGAAAATCGCAATGGATTGGGGTGTTTGACGTATGGTAAGCGAATATCTCGAATTTACGAATAGCCGAGGCGATACCATACGTCTTGGCGACGCAAATATCGGATTAGTGTCTGTAGAAGGATTAGGCGATGTCGGGGCGGAAATACAAACGCACCGCTCTCCTTTTCAAGACGGCGCGACCTTTGTTGACGCCTTATTAGAACCGCGCTATGTACAGACGGAACTTATCGTTAGAGGCGGGGGTTACAACGTGGTTAGGTCGGAGCGTAAGCGACTTACGGGCGTAGTTAATCCGAAGTTGGGCGTAGGTGTATTACGCTATGTGGCAGACGGAGAAGAACGCCAAATAATGGCGATAGCGGAATCAGTTCCATATTATCCCGACGCGGAAGGGCGCGGTGAGCGGTGGCAGCGAGCGTTAGTTACGTTCGTTTGTCCGTCACCGTTTTGGCAAGATGTTAACCCAACAATTATTAAACTACAAGACTTTGTGGGCAACTTCTTTTTCCCAATATCATTTCCGGCAAGCTTTTCAATCCGCGGGGATGAAGAGAACTTGTTAAATACGGGAGATGTGCCGACTCCAATCAATGTGACATTTCGCGGGGAATCAGTGAATCCGGTTATCACGAAGGTATCCACAGGTGAGTTTATCCGAATCAACCGAACAATACCCGCTGAACACAGTCTGATTATCACGACAGGGTTTAACGAAAAATCAGTGAAGATAATTGATCCTTACGGAGTGGAAAGTAACGCAATGGGCTATATCGACTTAAATTCCACTTTCATGAGTTTGGATGTAGGTGAGAACAAACTGTCGTTCATTACGGATGGTGGTAGTCCAGAAGTGTTCGTAGAATACAGAAATTTATTTTTAGGAGTGTGACACATGGCAGAGCATAGCAGGTTTTTTGACAGTTTAGATCCGTTGAACCCAGATAAAGTTTATACCGCCGACGAGTTCACTTCATATTTCCACACGTTAATCACTACTGGGATAATGAAGGGTGCAGGAAACATGCTGAAAGTCGGCACAAGTGGTTCGAATATGATTACCACTGTTGATACAGGAACAGCCTTCCTAAACGGCAGACAGTACGAGAACGATTCAATACTAACGTTATTACACGAAGTCGAAGCGCTAGGCAAGTCACGTATAGACCGATTAGTGTTGCGATTAGTCTTAGATTTGGACGCACGTTACATTGAAGCGTTTGTGAAAAAAGGCGTGGCGGGTGTTAGTCCATCAGCGCCACCTTTGGAGCGAACGGCGAACGTATATGAAATCTCACTTGCGCAGGTGAAGGTTATCGGCGGACAGACGTATATTAATGCGGTTGACGTTACGGATGAGCGAGGGAAAGATGTTATTTGTCCGTGGGCGGGGAGTAATATTCTTCCGAACTTCGATGCCGAAGGGTTACAGGATTTAGTCGAAAAGGTCGCTACCATGTACTCATTGACTAATGGCAGAAGCACATTCGACACGACTTCCTCCTTCGGTGAACCAGCGGCAAAAAATGTAGATGATTTGAAAGAAACGGGTATATATTTTGCCAACAAGACCTGGGGTACTTTGGGTACATTACCTGGTGGATCCACATATCAAATCATGGTTCTTGCCACATATACACCTAAGACCGGTTCTCCAGGCGAGTTTAACTTGATGAATTGTCTTCAAATAGCTTTCAGTATGACATCATCGGATAACCCAGAGATATGGATGAGGGTGCATTCCGGTAGCTGGTGGACTTGGACCAGAGTCAATAAATCCCCAAATTTAGGCTCGGTATATGTGGAGAAACTACAAAATCAAGTCGTGGCGGCAAATACCGAGGTTGTTATGCAGTGGAGTAATAACTATCCAAAAGGTGATAGTAATTTGGTAGATGCGGTGGTGAATACCAGATTAAAGATACCTGCTGGTCTCGGTATACGTAGAGTTAGATTAACCGCTTGTGTCAATTTAGATGGTACAACGATAGCTAATAGAAACTTTATAGTCATAATAAAGAAAAATGGTACTTATTTGGACCAATCCCAAGTTAACGGTATTGTACCAGGTACTTCTTTACTTCTAACTTGCATTACCCCAGTCCTTATTGTCGACGATGGTGATTACTTTGAGGTAACCGTAACCCATCAGGGGACTGGTAGCGCCAACACTCCGACGACTAGGGGTGTGTATTTTGGGATGGAGGTAGTGCGACGTGATTAAAGTGGATGGCGTAAACCCGATAAAATTAATGGACGAATTTGTGGCGGTTGGTATCGCCGTCGATATATTATTCGATGATGACGGTCTGAATGATGATGGCAGCTATGACGAGGTGTCTATAGAGATTATCGGTGAGGACGTTGATGATGCTGATGTGAGATCTGT
>NZ_JADPRX010000023.1:0-63158 GCF_017347125.1 Sporosarcina sp. E16_3 | reverse complement strand
GACAGGCAACTATTCACAACAGGATTACTGAAAAAAGTGTGGCTAGAAGTGACGGAGTCACTTCTAGCCACACTAGGCCCCCTCAGCAAATCTGTCATGAATAGTTAGCCGAAAGCGGGCCAAAAATAGTTCAATGAAAACGGATTTTCTCAAGCCCTTCTCACCAGTGTTTTATGCGAATAAATGGTTAATCAACAGACGTGTTCATAAGTAAAGAATTACGGAAGCAGACTAAACAACGCGTCATTTTCATTTATATCTGCCCCCGTGGTAAGATGAATGAAGATGACGTTTTTTTGAATGGGAGTGGAATGTACATGACGGCAAAGAAAATTGTATTACTGGATGGAAACAGTCTTGCGTACCGGGCATTTTTTGCATTGCCTTTATTAACAAATGATAACGGGATCCATACCAATGCGGTATATGGCTTCACAATGATGCTGCAAAACATACTTGAGGTTGAAAAACCTACGCATATTCTCGTGGCATGGGATGCTGGAAAAACAACATTCAGGCATAAAACATACGGAGAATATAAAGGTGGGCGTCAGAAAACGCCACCTGAATTATCGGAGCAATTCCCTTATTTGCGAAAGTTGCTTGAAGCATACAAGATCCCCCAGTACGAACTGGATCAGTATGAAGCAGATGATATCATCGGTACGCTTAGTAAAGCAGGAGATGCGGACGGTTCCGAAATTGTTGTCATTTCAGGGGATAAGGATTTAACGCAACTTGCTAGTAAACATACGACGGTGTTCATCACTCGAAAAGGGATGACGGATATTGAGAAATACACGCCTGAACACATCATGGAGAAATACGGCATTGAGCCCCATCAAATCATTGATATGAAAGGGTTAATGGGTGATGCTTCCGATAATATTCCTGGCGTTCCTGGAGTCGGGGAGAAGACTGCACTCAAATTGCTAATCGAATACGGTTCGATTGAAAAAGTTTATAAATCCCTTGCTAACATTACCGCTAAAAAACTGAATCAGAATTTGACGGAAAACGAAGAGCAAGCGTTCATGAGCAAAGACCTTGCGACAATTGAAGTGAATGCACCAATCACGGTTTCCATCAATGATTTAACATATGACGGGCCTGATATGGATGAAGTGTCGAGTATTTACCGAGAGTTGAAATTCAAGACGCTCCTCGAAAAAATTACACCTCAAGCAGCTGAGGAACCAAAAGAAGCAATTGAAGTCACGATTGTTTCTGAACTCTTGGACAAAGATTTATCAAACGAAATGGCAATCCATGTTGAAATGATGGATGAAAACTATTTGACTGCAGAGATTTTGGGTATTAGTTTGGCGGATGAAAGAAATATCCTATTTATCCCGCTTGAAGTCGCAAAAACATCGAAATCATTTAAAAACTGGCTACAAAATACGGACAAGCTAAAATACTCGTCTGATTCGAAAGCGGCTAGTGCATCACTTGCGCGTCAAGGTCTAGATGCAGAAGGATTCCAGTTTGACCTATTACTTGCGACATACATCGTCAACCCGTCAACGACATATACCGATGTAGCTTCTATTACACGAGAGTTCGGCTACACAGAAGTCGAGCAGGATGAAGTGATTTATGGAAAAGGTGCTAAGAAAGCAATACCGACTGAAGAAATAATTGCAGACCACGCAGGGCGGAAAGCGCAGGCGATATGGAAACTACATGCGGTGATTGAAGAGAAATTACAAGATAATGATCAATACGATCTATACCATGATCTTGAGTTACCGCTAGCGGCGATTCTTGCTAAAATGGAAACAACTGGTGTGATGACTAACCGGGAGACACTTCTGACAATTGGAACGGAACTGTCTGCAAAACTGACCATACTTGAGACAACTATTTATGAAATTGCAGGAGAAAAATTCAACATTAATTCACCTAAACAGCTTGGCGTCATCCTTTTTGAAAAAATCGGACTTACTCCGATAAAAAAGACGAAGACTGGTTATTCAACTGCAGCAGATGTACTTGAGAAGCTTGAAAGTGAACATGAAATTATCAGCCATATATTGAACTATCGCCAACTCGGTAAATTGAATTCGACGTATATCGAAGGATTATTGAAAGAAATTCACGAGGATGGCAAGATTCATACCCGTTTCCAGCAAGCACTCACGACAACAGGCCGACTTAGTTCCATCAATCCCAATTTGCAGAACATCCCTGTACGACTTGAAGAGGGAAGAAAAATTCGTGCGGCGTTCGTTCCATCTGAACCGGGCTGGTATCTATTTGCAGCGGACTATTCTCAAATTGAACTGCGTGTGCTCGCACATATGTCGCAAGATGAAAAACTAATTGAAGCCTTCCGTGCAGGTGCAGATATTCACACGAAGACAGCAATGGACGTTTTCGGTGTTGATGAAGATTCAGTGACGTCAGACATGCGCCGAGCAGCAAAAGCGGTCAACTTTGGAATTGTCTACGGAATAAGCGATTACGGACTTTCACAAAGCTTGGATATTACGCGGAAAGACGCTGCGCAATTCATTGACACTTATCTCAGTAGTTTCCCAGGAGTCAAACAGTATATGAGTGATATCGTCGCGGATGCGAAAAGGAAAGGCTATGTGACGACGCTTATGAACCGCAGACGGTATTTGCCGGAAATTACAAGTTCGAATTTTAACTTGAGAAGTTTTGCGGAACGGACTGCCATGAATACACCGATTCAAGGAAGTGCGGCTGATATTATTAAAAAAGCAATGATTGAAATGGCTAAAAGGCTTGAAGTTGAAGGCATGCAGACACGTATGCTTCTGCAAGTTCATGATGAATTGATCTTTGAAGCACCAGAAAGTGAAATTGAGAAACTAAAAGAAATCGTACCCGAAGTGATGGAATCAGCTCTGGAGCTTGACGTGCCTTTGAAAGTTGACTGGGCTTTCGGATTATCTTGGTATGATACGAAGTGAGGGGATAAAATGCCTGAATTACCGGAAGTGGAAGGGGTTGTCCGTGCACTCGCACCTATTGCGATAGGAAGGACGATTCAGCATGTGACCGTTTCAGATACAGTTATCAAATCAAAACAGCTTGGTAAAGAAGCTGTGATAAAAGGAATTACAACCGAAGACTTTATAGTAGATATGGCTGGAATGACGATTAAAGACGTCACACGGCGCAGTAAATACATTTACTTTCATCTAATGAAAGATGGCAATACCTGTCTTCTTGTCAGTCATCTTGGTATGACAGGAGCATGGTTCACTGTTGACAATGTTGAAGACATTACGGAAATGAAGTTCCGTAACCATGTTCATGTTGTTTTTACGCTAGAAGGTGGGGGACTACTGGTTTATTCGGATATTCGTCGTTTTGGAGAGTTACGGCTTCTCGGCTGTGAAGCGGATCATCCGCCTTTATTGAAAATGGCTCCTGAACCGTTCGCTGCTGAAGCACGCAATCATTTCCTTGAGTTGTCGATAACGCCGAAATATGCCCGAAAGCCAATAAAGGAAGTTATTATGGATGGGCATGTATTGTCTGGATGCGGGAATATTTATGCGACGGAAGCAATCTATAAGATGAAGATTCATCCCGGAAGGACCACGGAGCGGATTAGCCTAAAAAGAAAAAAAGAATTATTTGAAGTAATTGTGGCTATTTTACAAGAAAGTATTGATGCGGGTGGTAGCTCCATTTCTGATTACCGGAATATTAATGGGGAAGCAGGCACTATGCAGGACCGTCTTAACATGTATGGCAGGAAGGTTTGCCCTGCTTGCTGCTCTGCCACTGAAAGTATGAAAATTGCAGGCAGGACATCCGTTTATTGTCCGGCATGCCAGAAATGATTGCTGAAGGGCTGTGTGAGCTATGATTATCGGTTTAACAGGCAGTATTGCGAGTGGGAAAAGCACTGTGTCCAAAATGTTGAAGAAAAAGGGCTTTCCAATTGTAGATGCGGATGAAATTGCGCGTCTTGTTGTTGAACCTGGCAGTCCAGTTCTACTGGAAATCAGCAGCGCATTTGGACAGGGGATTTTGCGCGCGGATGGATCGCTTAACCGAGAAAAACTTGGGGAGCGTATATTCGGCAATGTAGAAGAGCGCAAAAAGTTGAATGGTATCATTCATCCTGCCATACGAAAAGAGATGCTAAGGCAAAAAGAGCAATGGATTTCAAAGGGGGCAAATACGGTCATCCTAGACATTCCATTGTTGTTTGAAAGTAAGCTGCAATCCTTCGTTGATAAAATCATTGTCGTGTCTGTCACACCTGAAATACAAAAAGAACGGCTAATTGCGAGGAATGTGTTATCGGAAGAAGAAGCGGACGCACGAATTCGTTCCCAGCTACCAATAAAAGAGAAGGAACTGAGTGCAGACGCGGTTTTACGTAATAACGGTCCAGTTGAGGAGACAGAAATTCAGCTGGCTGAGGTACTATCAAAATGGAATGCAGAGCCCTGAAGTGATTCTGAAAAGTAAAACATTTTAATTATCCATAGTTAATCTTTGTTTTAGCATAATATGTGTTATACTAATGACGGGTATTAGATAAAAAGTATAACATACATACAGGAGGATCTTTATATGACTACTTCTATTGCGATAAACGGGTTTGGACGAATTGGACGAATGGTATTCCGTCAAATGATAAAAGAAGAAGATGTAACAATCGTTGCGATCAACGCAATGTATTCATCAGAAACGCTCGCTCATCTTATTAAGTACGATACGAATCACGGTACATTTGATGGCGAAGTCATTGCAAAAGAAAATGCGATTTACGTTAACGGGAAACGAGTGCAAATCGTCTCTGACCGCGATCCGCTGAACCTTCCTTGGAGAAAGCTGGGAGTCGATATTGTCATTGAAGCGACTGGTAAGTTTAATTCACGTGACAAAGCGGCACTTCACCTTGAAGCTGGCGCAAAAAAAGTCATTATATCGGCACCTGGTAAAAATGAAGATATCACCATTGTTTTAGGTGTAAACGATGATAAACTAGATATCGAAAAACATGACATTATTTCGAATGCAAGCTGTACAACGAACTGCCTTGCTCCTGTAGCTAAAGTATTGAATGATACATTTGGTATCGATAACGGATTAATGACAACGATCCATGCGTATACAAATGACCAAAAGAACTTGGATAATCCTCATAAGGACCTTAGACGTGCACGTGCATGCGGACAATCTATCATCCCGACATCTACTGGGGCTGCAAAAGCGTTGGCGCTTGTACTTCCAGAATTGGAAGGAAAGATTCACGGAATGTCACTTCGTATACCGACGCCAAATGTTTCACTTGTTGACCTAGTTGTAGATTTGAAGCAAGACGTTACAGTGGAGATGGTAAACGATGCATTCAAGCAGGCTTCTGAAGGTGCGATGGCAGGCATTCTCCGTTTCTCGACAGAACCGCTTGTATCCATCGATTACAATACGACAACTGACTCAGCAATCATTGATGGTCTTTCAACCATTGTTATGGCAGATCGCAAGGTGAAAGTACTTGCATGGTACGATAACGAGTGGGGTTATTCTGCACGCGTTGTCGATTTAACGAAGAAAGTCGCCGCGGCTCTGAAAACACTAGAACTTGCGTAATTGTGAATAGAAAGCGTCCCTAAAGTTGCTGTACTATGACTTTAGGGACGCTTTTTATTGATGTACAATGTTTCTTTCCCCTCTATTTCGATTTTTTTAGGCATGTTCTGTTATAATTAAGTTATTATCTAAGAAAAAGCGGAGGATACACACTATGAAATGTCCAGCTTGCCAGTTCAATGGCACTCGAGTTGTCGATTCTAGACCGGCCGAGGAGAATAGATCCATCCGGCGTCGCAGAGAATGTGAACAATGCGCATTCCGTTTTACGACATTTGAAAAAGTTGAGGAAATGCCTTTGGTTGTCGTGAAAAAAGATGATTCACGAGAAGAATTTAGCGGTGAAAAAGTGCTCAGAGGCCTTATTCGTGCATGTGAAAAACGTCCTGTATCACTTGAGGACCTAAAAAAAATCGTCTACTCGATTGAAAAAGAATTGAGAAGCGCAGGTGTCGTGGAGATTAATTCTGACGATGTTGGAGAAATGGTTATGGAACAGTTATCGGAAGTTGATGAGGTCGCTTATGTCAGATTCGCTTCGGTCTATCGCCAATATAAGGACATCACAGTTTTCATAAAAGAATTGCAAGATCTACAAAAACGAACGAAAAAGTAACGTATCCCATTTAGATAGGAAGTAGAGTTCGATGGCACCCCTTTATAAAGAACTACAGCCAGTTGACGCATACAAAATACGGTTATCGCAGCCCTTTTCAGATTATGACCGTCAACTCCTCACTTTATTTTATCAACCGCTGATTGGCCCGGGTGCTATGAGTTTGTTTATGACATTATGGGCGGACGCAGAGCGTGAAGATGGCCGTGAATACAACCATTATCACCTTATGAACATTTTGACGATGCCGCTGGGACCTGTTTTCGAAGCAAGAATTTCTCTAGAAGCGATTGGTTTATTGCGCACGTACAAGAAAAAAGATGGCGATGCGAGATTATTTGTTTATGAACTGCTTCCTCCACTTGATGCCAAAGCCTTTTTTCTAGATCCATTGTTGTCGACATTCTTGTTTAGTAAAATTGGGGAACAGGCATACCGAAATCTACGTAGTCGTTTTGCGCTAGACAGTGTTAATGAACTCGGATTTGAAGATGTATCACGAACATTTTTGGATGTCTATACGCCTGTTCAACAGGGCTATAGCATGGATATGGGCGAGGACCAGCAGTTCATCGGACGGAATGAAGCGGAAGGTGTACCATTTTTGCATTCCGACTTTGATTTCGATCTGCTAAGTTCGGGGTTATCTGAACAAATGGTTCCTAAAGCTTCATTATCCTCTGTTTCAAAGGAATTAATTGCGAAACTCGCATTCCTTTATTCGCTCACGCCGCTCGATATGCAAAAAGTCATCATGATGGCGCTCGATGAAGACCTCAAGTTGCCGGAAGACAGATTACGAAAGTCAGCAGCAGATTTTTATAAAATGAATGTTTCAAAAGAGGCTCCAGTCTTGCATAAAGTGTACGCAAAAGAATTACCTAAGTCCGAAACAGGGATATTGACGCGGGATGAAGAATTGGTGCATTACCTTGAAAATACGGCGCCACTTGAAATGTTGCGCGAGATTAACGGGAAAGAGCCGCTATCAGTAGACGTGAAACTTGCCGAAAAGCTGGTCAATACACATGGATTGTCCGTCGGAGTCGTCAATGTCTTGCTGCAATACGTTCATTTACGCAATGACGGGAAAATAACGAACAGTTATGTTGAGCGGATTGCTTCACATTGGATGAACAAAAATGTGGATACGGTGAAAACTGCACTTGAAATGTCGCGTAACGAGCATGACCAGTATGTTAAATGGAAGAACGAAGGGCAGAGTACAGGATCAAAATCAGGGCCTAGACGAAAATCTGCACGGGAAGAGAAAGTACCAGAATGGTTTTATAAAAAAGATGAAAAGAAAGCAAAAACAGATAAACCTGTTAAATCTTCTTCCGCTATTGATGAAGAGCGTCGTAAATTACTTTTGGAATTAGGCGTAACAGGGGACGGGACGGTGAAGTGAAGTGGAACATATTGGCGATACTTTGAAACGGGTTGTGAAATCACCGGCATTTGCTGCAAGGTTCGATGAATTACGAAAAGAAGTGATGGAGAGTCCTGGGGTGCAACAATTTCTGACGGATCATTCCACTGAAGTTGATGGCGAAGTTGTCGAACGGAGTCTTGGGAAATTATATGAGTATGCCACTGCTTCCCATAGTTGCGGAAAATGTCCTGACCTTGCAGGATGTGTGAATTTCCTGAAGGGCTTCGAGCCGAAATTACTATTATCACGCGGCCTCATCGATGTGGAATATACAAAATGTCCAAACAAACTTATGGACGACGATCAACGTACTATTAAGAAGATGATCGACAGTATGTATATGCCGAAAGATGTCATGGAAGCGAAATTACAAAATATTGATATGTTTTTTGACGATAGCAGAGTCCCAGCTGTACGTGCTGCGAAAGACTTTCTGAACATTTTCGATAAAACAGGAAAACTCCCAGAACGCGGAATGTACATTTATGGTCCGTTTGGAATTGGTAAATCGTTCGTGCTTGGAGCCTTGGCGAACGAATTAGCTAATCGTCGGATACGTACAGTTGCTGTATATGTCCCAGAATTCCTAAGGGAAATGAAACAATCTATTCAAGATCAGACATTAAATGAGAAAATTGATTTTGTGAAAAATGCACAAGTACTTATGCTTGATGATATTGGTGCAGAAACAATGTCGGCTTGGACGCGTGATGAAGTGCTTGGTACCATTTTACAATACAGGATGGCAGAAAAACTACCGACTTTTTTCACATCTAATCTTAGTTACGCTGAACTTGAAGATCATTTGACATACACGCAGCGCGGTGAAAAAGAAGTCGTAAAAGCGGCTAGAATTATGGAGAGGGTGCAAATGATTAGCACTCCTATACGACTCGATGGTGAAAATAGACGCGATAAATAAAAGAAAGACGTAAAATGACAGAAGCATTATGCTTCTGTCATTTTTCATAATGCTTATTAGTTATTTTTTTTCAAAACGGTTTGTGCGTTTCTCTTTGTTCGTTTGATTATCATTTTTTTGTTCGTTCAACTTATCAATATCAAATGTAGATCCAAACTCTTCACGCATATCATTTGGATTTTGATTTTTGTTGCGGTCTTGATTTTGTTTTTGGTCACGGTTTGGATTTCTATTATCATTATTCGGCAAGTTCAATCACCTCCACAACTGTATCATGTGTCTAATATTGCTTTTCAATACTTGGGAATTAATTCTGCCAAGTAAATGCGATGTCTGATTCTCTACTTTATGGAGAATGCAGCAATTATCTGTGTGATTAAATTTCAATTACTTTAATTGTCGAAAATAGTTCATCTTCAGTGGAAATAATATTCCGCCCAGTTGGAAAGTACCCGATCGGGTTGCATATCATTTCAATCCCTTTACAGATTTCGTGATGTCGGGTGTGAATATGGCCGAATATGTAATTCTTTACACCACGTAATACAAGGAAATCCAGGAGGTAAATAATGCTTATAAAAAATTACCAAACTAAAACGGCGGTTATTGTCGTTCATGAAATCTATGGCATTAACCGACATATGAAGGGACTTTGTCAGTCCTTGCAGGGCTATGGATTTGATGTCTTTTGCCCAAATTTATTTGGGCAAGAAACATCATTTGACTATTCACAAGCAAAAAACGCTTATAACTATTTTATGGAAAAGGTAGGTTTTACTGCTGCCGTATTGCAAATAAAAAAGTTGATTTCTGACATAAAGGATAATTACCAAAAAGTATTTGTAGTTGGGTTTAGTGTCGGGGCGACTGTTACTTGGTTATGCAGCGAAGAAAAGGCGATTCATGGAGTTGTATGTTTTTACGGTTCGCGTATTAGGCAGTATATGGAGATTACACCCGAATGTCCTGCGCTTTTATTCTTTCCACAGGAAGAAAAATCCTTTAATGTGGATGAATTAATGGCTTCTTTCGATAAAGAGAATACTGAAGTCCTTAAATTTAATGGACAACATGGGTTTAGTGATCCATTTTCACCGGTATATAATGAGGAATCAGCAAAACATTCATTCAATGTTATGATTAGCTTCTTTTTGAAATAAACATCTTCCTAAGTCTCTTTGTTTCCAAATCCGCCAATCTTACTGGAATCGGTAAACGACTTTCATTATTGATTAATTTCAAGGTGATTTCAGTCGTCATTGGTAGATCAATAAAGTTTCCACAGGAGATAAAAATGGGTTTTACATCTGTATGGGTACGCAAAGCTCTTCCGTATATTTCGTTCTTCACAATTATATCTTTATATGAACCTGCTACGTTTTCTGGCATCTTGAAATTGACACCATCTATTTTAAAGTAACTTTTAGCAATGCCGATTGTGGGTTTATTTAAAAAGAAAGAGGCGTGTGTGGCAATTCCCATACGCCTCGGATGCAGAATTCCATTTCCGTCAAATATAAATAAATCTGGTGTTATCGTGAGTTTCTTGGCGGCTTCAATTACAAGTGGCAGTTCCCTGTAAGCCAGGTACCCAGGTCTATATGGCACATGGATTTCACCCTTGCTTACTGCTTTTTCGACAATCGTTCGCGTTTCATAATCGATAACGATAATACTACAGACTCCCCATTCAACCCCTGTTTCTTCCCAGTATGCAACATCCACACCTGCACAGAATTTAATGTCTTGGCCTTTCAGGCTAGTTTCTAGCTTAACTTTTTTGCGGAGATAGGCCTGAATAATTTCAAATTTATCTAATTCAAACTTGAGCGGATGAATGTCCTCGATTTTCATTTGATCTCCCTTATACTTCGCTATAGGATTTCATTGCTAATGAGACTGATTTTAGTCGTCAATCCGTTTTTCGCTCATTAAGTCACTTACAGTACCCAGCCGGTAACCATTGCCTTTAATTTCAATTATCATAGTCTCCAGTCCTTCGAAAACGGCTTTTGTGGGGTGCATAAGAACCATTGAACCGTTACTAACTCCAGCGACAACACGCTTAACCATTTCGGAGGTTGCTGGCTTTCTCCAGTCAACTGTATCGACCGTCCATAGAATGGTTTTCATGCCAAGCTCATTGGCGACAAGAATTGTTTCCTGATTAAAACTTCCGCTGGGCGGTGCAAACCATATCGGTTTTATACCTAGCGTTTCCTCAATTACATCATTTGTTTTTTTTAATTCAGTCACTGTTTCAGCCCGGGAGCGTAGCTTAAGATCGGGATGACTATAAGCGTGATTGCCAATTTCGTGACCCTCAAGACTAATCATCGTAGCCAGGTCGGGATTATTCTTAACCCAACTGCCATCAAAAAAGAATGTTGCCTTTACTTGGTGGTCTTTTAATGTTTTAAGGATACCTGGAATGTACTCATTGCCCCAAGCGACATTTATTAGGAGAGCTACCATAGATTTTTCTGAGTTGCCCCTATAAATTGGTGAGGGTTCTAAATCGTTCAGATGGACTTTTGGAGAAGTTTCAATGAATATGATTTTATTTGTATCAATATCGGTGCTAGGTTTCATATTTTTATAACTGGCTTCAATATCAACTTTCAAACCATTATATCCGGGTATTGCTTTCCAAACTCTGTCTATATTTGCATCAATTGGCTCGATTTCATGTTGGTCATTGTAGGCTGAAATCTTTTTAATCAGGTCATCTTTTTCTGTTTCTGAGAAAGTAGTGATGGCGTTTTCAGCGTTAGACTTTGAAGATATGGCAATAAATGACTTAGTGTATATGCTTGGCATTGAGATTAGTGCAATAAAAATCATAGTCGCGTAAATGATCTTTTTCATGCTCTTTTCCCTCTTGTAATACAGTTAACTAAATGGTGATAGTCAAGCAAATTTACGGCCGCTATATCACTTTGTATCATGGGAATCCCTCCATTCGATAGCTTGATACTGGTAGGCTTCCCGTTCAACGTTGGACTATACTTGTCGTTATCTGACAAGTATTACAAACTAATAAAATAGAAAATTAGTCTGAGTAAATGGGCACTTAAATCAAACGCCCAACATAGCATAGGGAGCAGTTACTAAACAGGAAGAGGTGGAGGATTGCCTTATACAGACAATTATCAAAGGGATACCTACGGCGTCATCGATTTTTGGGTGCGCAATAACTTTGAGCATGGGGAATTTTTTGACAGGGAAATAAGTCACCATGAAATGGAACTGGCACGTGCAAATCAGGCTATGACTCAACGAATGGGTAAAATTTTCGAAAGAACGGAATCGAAGACGGGTGATATCGGCCTGATACTTGCTGAGGCAAAAAGCTCCACACACGAATTTCACGAATTGCTCGTCCATACGATGGATAAAGCGTTACATTGCGAAGTGATTATATCTACGCCAACCTCACTCCTTGATCACATGATTCGGGAAGCGGAAGAGGCCCAAAAAGTTTTTAAATTAATAGAAACGAATGCATACGTAAAACCAGCGGATGCAACGATACATGAAAGTAATTTTTGGCTGAGGCAAATGGTGGATCATCTCATCTTTATAAGCCATTATGTAGATGCATCCAACTACGAACTTCACGATCAGGTTAGGGCGATGACCAGGAAATTTGAAAACCTGTTACTTCAAGCAATTTCACTAAAGACAATGATACGCCGACCGCGTAATGAGGTGTCACCAATTTTAAACAACTTCAACCAGATGGTTATTAAGGAAACAAAGGCACTTGAAGCATTTAAATTGGAATTAAGTGAGCTTATCAAAAACTGTGCTGCTGTCACAACCGCGCCACCGGACTTATTAGAGCATATCGCTAGGGAAGCGCATCACTTATGGAGGAACCTGGAAGACCAGGTTGTATTATAACTGTAAATTGCACTAATAAATGAATCATATCGTAAGAGTAGAAGTAGTTTGGGCCATTGATAAACCTATGTATCGATTGTTTTTTCTTCGGTGCAAGTCAACTCGGTTTATCTATGGCTTTTTATTATTCAGGCAGTTGCGCTTCATTTACTTTTTGTTGACTTCCAGCCAATCTCATTATATATTGTTAATGAAATTGAGAATCATTTTCAATAAAAAACGAATGTTTGGAGATGGAAGTATATGAAGAAGAGTTTGATCTTACTCGTTGTTGCCTTGATGCTTGTACTTGCTGCATGTGGAAGTACAACTAAAAAGGAAAGTGGCGCTGATAAAGATGCAGTAGCTAAGAAACCCGAGAAATCGGAAGTGAATTTGTATACAAGCCGTCATTATGACGTAGATAATGAATTATATAAGAAGTTTGAACAAGAAACGGGCATTAAAGTTAATGTGATAAAAGACGAAGCAGACGTACTAATCGAACGCATTAAACGTGAAGGAACTGCAACAAAAGCGGATTTATTACTGACAGCTGACGTTGGCAGACTGTATCGTGCGAAAGAAGAAGGACTTCTTCAAACAGTGTCAAGTGACATCTTATCGAAACAAATACCAGAAAAATTACGTGATGTTGACGATATGTGGGTCGGTTTGACGAAACGTGCGAGAATTCTAGTGTATAATAAGGAAAAGGTCAAACCGGAAGAGCTTTCTACATACGAAGCACTCACAGAAGAACAGTGGAAAAAACGAGTACTTGTCCGTTCATCTGAGAGTGTTTATAATCAGTCACTTCTTGCTTCATTCATCGAGATAAATGGTGAAGAAAAAGCAAAAGAATGGGCACAAGGAATTGTCAATAACTTTGCACAAAACCCTGAAGGCGGAGATCGAGATCAAGCGAAAGCAATCGCCGCGGGTATCGGTGACATCGCAATAATGAATTCATACTATTTCGGTCAAATGCTTAATTCACAAGAACCTGAAGAAGTGAAAGTAGCGGAAAACCTTGGTGTCTTCTTTCCGAACCAAGAAACGACGGGTACACATGTGAATATTAGTGGAGCTGGAGTTATCAAAGGTTCGAAGAATGCGGATAATGCACTTAAATTACTTGAATTCCTTACAGGGGAGGAAGCGCAAGGCGAGTTTGCCTCAGCGAATTATGAATTCCCTGTGAATCACAATGTAGCACCTTCAGAGCTCCTTAAATCTTGGGGAGAATTTAAAGAACAAGATATACCATTATCGACTTTAGGAGAAAATAACGCGAAAGCGATTATGATTTTTAACGAAGTCGGCTGGAAATAAAAGTCGAGCCCCCTACCGTATTTTCGGCTAGGGGGTTATTGCTTAAAAGGTAGAGGATGGGTTATGTCATGAACAAGCATTTAGCTAATGTAAACGGGTGGACGATAGGGGCAGTACTTATCATCATCTTGCTGTTTTTACCGAATGTGTCGATTGTAACCGGTGTTTTTTCACCAGCAAGTGAAAATTGGGCGCATATAAAAGAATTCATGTTACTTAACTATATAAAGTCGTCGCTCACACTCGTTTTCTTTACTGCGCTGTTCACGATTGCAATCGGGCTAAGTCTCGCTTGGCTCATTGCCCAATATGATTTTCCGCTTAGGAACTTCATGAAATGGGCACTGATTCTTCCTTTATCGATTCCGCCTTTCATTGGTGCCTATACGTATCATGGCATCATTAATTACACGGGTGTCATACAAAAAACACTTCGTAACCATTTCGATGTGACACCGAATCCCGCCTATTTTGATATTATGAATGTCCCAGGCGCGATTTTCATTTATACTCTGTTTCTTTATCCATACGTTTATATGATTACGAGAATTTTTCTTTCTCACCAATCTGCTTCTTTAATTGAAAGTGCGCGCACTTTAGGGAAAGGCCCTTTAGAAATATTCTTTAGAGTTGTGATTCCGATTTCCCGTGTATCCATAATTGGTGGTGCAAGTCTAGTAGTGTTGGAAGTTTTAAACGACTACGGGGTAGTTAAATATTTCGGAATCCAAACGTTTAGTACGGCTATTTTTCAAACGTGGTTTGGGCTTGGTGATTTGGATGCAGCTATTAAGCTAGCTGCATCTTTAATGGGAATCGTTATTTTCATCTTAGTCATCGAACGTTTACTGCGAGGAGGCAAACAGTTTAGTTATTCCACGACAAAAGTAAGACCACTTCCACTTGTAAGATTAAAAGGGAGAAAAGCGGTATTTGCGACGGTGTACACATTTGTTATTTTTAGTGTTGCGTTTCTCATCCCGATTCTTCAGTTGATTGACTGGGTTATTCTTACATTCGGTAAAGTGCCGATGCATGATGTATTGTTTTATACCAAAAACTCCGTTATTGTAGCTGGCCTTGGTGCTTTCCTAATTATTGTATTTTCATTGGTTGTCGGTAACTTTAGTCGAGTGGTCAATCATAAGTTTGCGAAAGTATTGCCGAAATTGACGGTCCTGGGTTATTCAATACCCGGGGTAGTTGTTGCTGTGGCTGTCATAACAACCTTCATTGCGCTTGACCGATTACTTGCGCCTGTTTACCAATATTTTGGCATGGATTCTGAACTCGTCTTGAGTGTTAGTCTATTCATGCTGATCAGCGCTTATGTCATCCGCTTCTTTGCAATCGGTTATAATTCGATTGAATCAGGTTTCGATAAAATCGGAACGGATTTCCGTGATGCATCGCGTATGCTAGGAGCAAATAGCCTACGAACGTTTTTCAAGATAGATGTTCCGATGATGAAGGGTGCTATTATTAGTGGATTTATCCTTGTGTTTGTGGATATACTGAAAGAAATTCCGTTAACACTAATCTTACGACCATTTAATTACGATACACTCGCCACGAAGGCGTTCCAATATGCAAGTGATGAAAAGATTATGGAGGCATCCCAAGCTTCATTATTAATTGTCGGAGTGAGCACAATTGCGATCTTTGTTTTCCATAAGTTACTCAGAGAGGAGCCGAAATAATATGTTTATGGATATCAAAAATTTGCAGTTTACCTATCCCAAATCACCTTTGAATACGGTAGATAACTTTTCATTCACAGTGGAAAAAGGAGAAGTTATTTCAATACTTGGTCGCAGTGGAAGTGGTAAAAGTACACTTTTACGCTTAATTGCAGGACTAGAAATGCCAGCAGGAGGTGCGTTTTCTCTGAACGGCAAGAAGATGTTTTGCGACAAAACTTTCCTGCAACCGGAAAAACGTGGAATCGGTATGGTTTTTCAGGATTACGCACTTTTTCCACATATGAGTGTTGAAGAAAATATACTATTCGGGCTCCCAAAAATGAGTAGGAAAGACAAGAAAAAACGAGCGCAAGAAGTGCTTGAACTTGTAGAATTAATAGGATTTGAGAAACGCTACCCACATCAATTAAGTGGAGGCCAACAGCAACGTGTTGCACTCGCGCGGGCACTGGCTCCGGAACCGGAGCTCCTTCTCCTTGATGAGCCGTTCAGTAATTTGGATACAGATTTACAAGTGAAAATTCGTGGTGATCTTCGACGGATTTTGAAAAAGGCAAAAACGACTGCTATTTTTGTTACGCATAATCAAAATGACGCTCATGCACTTGCAGATCGCATTGTGAAGATTAAAGACGGCAAGATTGAAAAAATCGGTCGACCTTGCGATTTATTGGGTGTTTCACCTACGGAAATTCCTGGCATGGTTGAAATTACTTACGAAGAACTTATCGGTGTTTGATAAAGTGAAACTTTGATCAATGGAGGCTTCATCCCCACTGATTGTTAGTTGAACCAATCGGGCTTTTACGGGCAGTTGATCCCCAACCTATGCCCCTCTATTCAACTTAATCTTGTGCTAAGGATCGTACTGCCCGTTAATGCGGGATAAAGTGAACTTGCAATTAATTCGTAATCGACGTATACTCAGTTTTAATTAATAATCTGAAATGCATGGAAGAGGACAACAATCATTTTGTCTACCTAAAGAGAACGGGGCCATTGGCTGAAAGCCCTGCAGGATAGAAGGATGATTTACCACCTTGGAGCAGCATCGGTGAACTTACTAAAGTAACCGATGACGGAACCCGGTCCGTTACCCGACGTCAAGCTTCATCTTTTTGCTACGTTTGTCTAGCTTTAGTGGTTGTAACAGTCCACTTACGCTTTTCAGAGTACTGAATTGAAGGAAGAAGGGTGGAACCGCGAGCTAAAGCTTCGTCCCTTTCCAGGGATGGGGCTTTTTTTGTTTTTCAATTATAATAAAAGAGGAGTGCTTAACAATGACAACTATGATTAATTTGAAATTTCCAGATGGTGCTGTGAAAGAATTTCCACAAGGTACAACTACAGAAGATGTTGCAGGTTCAATTAGCCCGGGACTTCGAAAAAGTGCGTTGGCAGGTAAAGTTGGAGATAAGTTAATAGACTTAAAATCATCGATTAATGAGGACGGCGATATCGCGATTATCACACCTCAATCACCGGAAGCGCTTGAAATATTACGTCACAGTACAGCACATCTACTTGCCCAAGCTGTAAAACGTAAATTCCCTAATGCGAAGCTAGGTATCGGACCAGTTATTCAAAGCGGATTTTATTATGATATTGATTCGCCTGAACCGATTACAGCAGAAGACTTACCTGAACTTGAAAAAGAGATGAGAAGAATTATTGCTGAAAACGTGGAAGTAATTCGTCATGATGTATCTCGTGAAGAGGCGAAAAGACGTTTCGAAGAAATTGATGATAACTATAAATTAGAACTTTTAGAAGCGATTCCTGAGGGTGAGCAAGTGTCTATCTACGAGCAAGGCGACTTCATTGACTTGTGTCGCGGTGTTCACGTTCCATCTACAGGGAAGTTAAAGGAATTCAAACTTCTTAGCATAGCAGGCGCTTATTGGCGCGGCGATTCGAATAACAAAATGTTACAACGGATTTACGGTACAGCGTTCTTCAAAAAAGAAGAACTGAAAGAACATCTTCGTCTCTTGGAAGAAGCTAAGGAGCGAGATCACCGTAAAATCGGGAAAGAACTTAATCTGTTCATGAACTCTCAAAAAGTGGGTCAAGGCTTGCCGATGTGGTTACCTAAGGGAGCAACAATTCGCCGAATCATTGAGAGATACATCGTTGATAAGGAACAAAAGCTTGGTTATGACCACGTTTATACTCCAGTTCTCGGCAGCGTGGAATTGTATAAAACATCAGGTCACTGGGATCACTATCAAGATGGCATGTTCCCTGTAATGAGCATGGACAACGAAGATCTTGTCCTGCGTCCAATGAACTGTCCACATCATATGATGATTTATAAAAATGGAATTCATTCATACAGAAACCTGCCACTGCGTATTGCAGAACTTGGTACAATGCACCGTTATGAAATGTCAGGAGCACTGTCAGGCTTGCAGCGCGTTCGTGGAATGACTTTGAATGATGCACATATCTTTGTTCGTCCCGATCAGATTAAAGATGAATTCAAACGTGTTGTACAACTAGTTATTGATGTTTATAAAGATTTCAATATTGAAGATTACTCTTTCCGTGTTTCTTACCGGGATCCGGCGGATAAAGAAAAATACTTTGACGACGATGCAATGTGGAATCGTGCTCAAACAATGCTGAAAGAAGCGATGGATGAAATGGGTCTTGACTATGTTGAAGCAGAAGGGGAAGCTGCATTCTACGGACCTAAACTCGATGTTCAAGTGAAAACAGCAATTGGTATGGAAGAAACGTTGTCAACAGTACAACTCGATTTCTTACTTCCTGAACGTTTCGATCTAACATATGTTGGCGAGGATGGAAAACAACATCGCCCAGTTGTCATTCACCGTGGTGTTGTTTCAACTATGGAACGTTTTGTTGCATTCCTAATTGAAGAATACAAAGGCGCATTCCCAACTTGGTTAGCACCTGTTCAAGTAGAAGTAATTCCAGTTTCACCAGATGCGCATTTTGACTATGCAGATAGCGTCCGTGAAAAATTGGTTGCTGCTGGATTCCGTGTTAATATTGATAGCCGTGATGAAAAAATTGGTTACAAGATTCGAGAAGCACAAATGCAAAAAGTACCTTATATGCTCGTTCTTGGCGACAAGGAAGTTGAATCAGGAGAAGTGAACGTCCGTAAATATGGCGAACAGCAATCAGAAAGCTTGCCATTCGACGAATTCCTTGCTAGACTAAAGGAAGAAGTTACGAGTATTTAAATTAATATAGCAGTGGTCAAAACACAGCTATATAAATCTAGTCTTAATTGCTTTTTAAAACCTGTTGACAAGTTTATTGTCACATGGTAAAGTAATTAAGGTTAGTAATGACTGAATACAGTTTGTGGTATAAGAAGAGGCTACCCGCTTCTCACCTGTTCGACGCTAAAACGTTGTTGACGGGTTAAAACATGAGTAAAGTGCCGTGCATTTGCACGTACACATACGCGGGTAGACAAATCCAATTTGTCTACCTTTTTTTATTGGATGGACCTGTGGGACCGCCCGAACAGGACGGTATACCCAAACCATGTATTCGAGAAATATCCGGAGGTGGATTACTATTAGCAAAGACATGTACGTAAATGAGGGCATCCGTGCCCGCGAGCTACGCATTATTGATCACAACGGCGATCAGCTCGGAATCAAAACACGCACTGAGGCACTAGAAATTGCCGCTCTTGCGAATTTGGATCTTGTCCTTGTAGCTCCAACAGCGAAACCCCCAGTGGCTCGTATCATGGACCACGGAAAGTTCAAATTTGAACAGCAGAAAAAGGATCGCGAAGTCCGTAAGAATCAGAAAATCATTCTGCTTAAAGAAGTTCGGTTAAGCCCGACAATCGATGAGCATGATTTCCAGACAAAACTACGGAATGCTATCAAGTTCCTTGAAAAAGGCGACAAAGTTAAAGCTTCAATTCGTTTCCGTGGACGTGCGATTACGCACAAGGAAATCGGACAGCGTGTCCTTGACCGTTTCGCAGAAGCGTGCAAAGATGTATCTACGGTTGAACAACGACCGAAGATGGAAGGCCGCAGCATGTTCCTAGTGCTTGCACCAACTGCTGAAAAAGAGTAACAATGAATGATTTAGGAGGAACAGAACATGCCAAAAATGAAAACTCACCGCGGCTCAGCGAAACGTTTCAAAAAAACCGGTTCTGGTAAATTGAAACGCGGCCGTGCTTACACAAGTCACTTGTTTGCAAACAAACCGACAAAAGCGAAACGTCACCTGCGTAAAGCTTCACTAGTTTCTTCAGGCGATTTCAAACGCATTCGTCAAATGATCACTTACATGAAATAATTCAAAACACAATCGGACAGAAAAGCAGGAGGTAATGAACTATGCCACGCGTAAAAGGTGGAACAGTGACGCGCAAGCGTCGTAATCGAGTATTGAAATTAGCAAAAGGTTACTTTGGTTCAAAACATAGACTTTACAAGGTAGCAAACCAACAGGTAATGAAATCATTCAACTATGCATACCGTGACCGTCGTCAGAAGAAACGTGAATTCCGTAAACTTTGGATTACACGTATCAATGCGGCTGCACGTATCAACGGTCTTTCTTACAGCACTCTAATGCACGGCTTGAAAGTAGCTGGCATTGATGTTAACCGTAAAATGCTTGCTGATCTTGCAGTGACTGACGCGCAAGCGTTCACACAACTTGCGGATGCAGCGAAAAAATCAATCGCAAAATAAGAACGTCATATAGAAGCCGCCAAACGGCCCAGAGTTAATCTGGGTACGAGGTGGCTTTTTTATATAATTTAGGAAACTATATAATCACGTACAGTGGATAAACTGCAACATAAAGACTGCAAGTCCAGACATCAGTGCTTTTGTTCTTGTTCTACTGCGAATGTATAGTTTTTTTGTCGAAAATTCCGCGAAAGCTGTCGTCTAGTTCACCAAGTCTCTCTAACCGAATTATCGTTTTATATTATTCCTTTGTGACGGCTAAACAGTGTAAAATGGTAGTAGATAAAGAAAAGAGGGGAATTGCACTTGCAAACGACAATTTTAGGTTGGATTGCGATTATGTCTGTTTGGGCATTTATTGCGATGGGGTATGATAAGCGTCAGGCAAAAAGAAAAGGACAACGTATACCTGAAAAGAATTTATGGACACTTGCACTGCTTGGTGGAGGTATTGGTGCGTACATTGGGATGCAAACATTCCGTCATAAAACGAGGCGGACATCTTTCCGGATTGGCTTTCTTTTATTAGCAATCGCCTATGGCATTGGCATACTCTATCTTCTTGGTATCACGCTACCGGGAATGGCCGAGGCGTAAAAAGCCCGCTTTTCAACGGGCTTGTACTATTGTTTCATTAGTCGTTCGATTGGGTTTTTCCAACTGATAGTAGCTTTGGGGTAGTTGGTTAAAATTTTGGATAAGAGAAAATCAAAATCAGCTTTTGTGAAATCTTGAAGTTTTGTTTCATCTTTCACCCAAACGAAAATGGAGATTACGTCAATGGAATCATCTGTTGAATCTAAATATTTTTCACCTTCAAACATAGCACCTTTATACGATAGGAAGAAATTTTTCCGCACATTATTCACTTCATCATAGAAATAATACTGGTCCTCCGCATATGCACCATCAAGTTTTCGTTTTGGGTCCGTCAAATAACGAATCCCGCGGTAGAATAAATAAACGATAAAGGCAATAATGATAAAGCGGATAAGCAAGCCCATAACGGATCCCCCTTACGAATTTGTAGATACTATCTTATACGGATGGAAATCTAAAAAGTTTCAATAAAGTTAAAAAACTGGAGGTTATCTATATGCAATTGTCAAAACTATTTTCCATGCAACGTGAACTCGATTTATTTATCCAAAATAACAGGGAGAAACAAACAGATGTTTTTCAAGAAAAAGGACTTGCACTTCTAATTGAACTCGCGGAACTTGCGAATGAAACGCGTTGTTTCAAATTTTGGAGTACAAAAGGTCCTTCAGATGATGCCGTGATTCTTGAAGAATATGTGGACTCAATTCATTTCCTTCTTTCCCTGGGTATTGAAAAGGACTTACATACGCTTACAAACTGGCCAGAAGGTGAAGTTGAAGGAGAGCTAACACAATTATTCCTAGAAACCACGGCTGCGATACACTGCTTCTTGAATGAACTAGACATGAACGCCTATGAGAAAGTTTGGATTCATTATGGAGCCATTGCCAGAAAACTTGGTTTCAAAAATGAAGATATTATTAGTGCGTATTTAGCAAAGAATGAAGAAAATTATAACCGTCAAAAAACAGGTTATTAAATGTTTTATAGAAAAATCAAAAAATAGATTGACAGAAGCCTCTAGATAAAAAATAATAGAGTTGTATATAAACTTTTAGGGGGCGTAAATGTGAACGATTGGAACAAAGAGGATTTTGGTATAAGGTTAAAAAAATTGCGTGAAGAACGCGGATTATCAATGATGGCATTCGGAGCAGCTATTGGAACATCAGCAAGTCGTATTAAAGACTGGGAAAAAGGGAAAAATGCTCCATCGGCGGCTTGGGTGGCAAAAATATCTGAACGGTTTAATGTTTCAACTGATGAGCTGATTCTCGGGAATACGAAGACGTCAAAGCCATTTAAAAGCACAGGATCTGCAAATGTCGATATGCTTTATGATAAATTAAGGGAAAACGTTATCAGCGATATAGAAACGCATGAACAAGAACAAATTCAGCACACAGACGAACTGTATGCAGAACTTGATGCTATACACAAAGAAACATATAGAAGCGGAAAGGGCAGAAAACGTGCAGAAATCGAAATGCTTGCGATAATGACAGAACTGCCGAAAAAAGAGGTCCTTGAACTTTTAGAACTTGCAAGGTTGAAAAAACGCTGGTTGTAATGGAAACGACTGCGAATACAATGGGGAAAAAGATGCCGTTGCGACGTAAATGGTTTTTCATCTTAATCATAATTGTCCTTCTTAGTTTTTTCCTATATAAAGGGAATATGACAGTCGGGGTAACGCGTTATGAAATTGTGTCGGATAAAATCCCGGATAATTTGGACAAATATACAATCGTCCAGATTTCAGATTTACATGATGCTGAATTCGGTGAAAACCACTCGAAGGTTGTTACTAAGGTAAAAATGATTACGCCCCAAGCGATATTCATTACGGGTGATTTTATCGACAGTAACCGCTACGATCTTGAGAAAAGCCTGATTCTTATTGAAGAGCTACAATTTGTCGCACCAATCTATTACGTGACAGGAAATCATGAAATTGCTACGCAGGATATGGACCGTATTCGGGGAGCTCTCGAAGACCTGGGGGTTCGAGTCTTATCGGATGAAGCGGATGTAATTACATTGTATCCTGATAGCCCAATAGCGATTGGTGGAATTGAAGATCCGCTGGCAAGTGACCTTGAAGATGATGAAGCCATTAAGGTATCGATTGAACAAGCATTTAAAAATATCCCTGATGAGATGTTTAAAATGCTATTATCACATAGACCGGAACAATTCGATGTATACGCTGAAGCAGGGATAGATGTGACGTTTAGCGGCCATGCACATGGCGGACAGTTTCGAATACCTGGGATAGGCGGCCTTGTTTCACCAGGGCAAGGCTGGTTTCCTACCTATACATCGGGCGTCCATGAGAAGGATGGCAGCCACTTGGTAGTTAGTCGGGGCCTAGGTAATAGCATTATTCCTGTGCGGCTGTTCAATCAACCGGAAATAGTTGTTGTCACATTACGCAAAATAGAATAGTCATAGCCTCCTTTCGATTATTGAAGGAGGTTTTTTGTTGGAAATAATAATAGAATCTATTGTGAAATCCCATTAAATAACTGCTATTCTCATTTGTCGAAATAGGTTATAATATGAACTTAATGTGAAAATATCCGTGGGTAAGGATAATGGTATTTTTTTGCATGTGTATAGGAAATTACACTGCGAATGTTAATAATGGAATCGGGGGAACTAGAAATGATTGAAAGCGCTTTAAATTGGATTGTAACGACGGGAAATAACCTTTTATGGTCGTATATCCTGATTGGTTTGCTAATTGGTTTAGGTATTTATTTTACGATTCGAACGAAATTTGTCCAGTTCCGCCTATTTGGTGAAATGTTTAAACTTATAGTTGAAAAGCCGGAAGTGAAGGGTGGGATTTCATCCTTTCAAGCGTTTACAATTAGTGCTGCATCACGAGTTGGAACGGGGAATATTACTGGGGTCGCCCTTGCGATTGGCATCGGGGGCCCGGGCGCTATTTTTTGGATGTGGGTCATTGCGATAATTGGAATGGCGACTGCGTTTATCGAAAGTACGCTCGCACAAGTGTATAAAGTGAAGGACGGTGATACGTTCCGCGGAGGGCCTGCTTATTATATGCAAAGTGCCCTTGGCAATCGAAAGCTTGGTATCATATTCGCCGTTTTGCTGACTCTTTGTTTCGGTTTCATTTTTAATGCTGTGCAGTCAAATACAATTAGTTTATCTTTCAATAGTGTGTTTCATATTGAAAAATGGGTGATTGGGTTAGTTCTTATTTTTATAACGGCTCTCGTTATTTTCGGAGGCGTTAAACGGATTGCTCATGTTACACAAATCTTTGTTCCGATTATGGCCATTCTTTATATTGCTGTTGCCTTTTATGTCGTTATTATGAATATAAGTGAGGTTCCTGCAGTATTTAAACTGATCTTCACGAGCGCATTTGGCATGAACGAAGCGGTGGGTGGAGCTGTAGGCGCGGCAATTATGCAAGGAGTGCGACGTGGACTATTCTCCAACGAGGCGGGAATGGGGAGTGTGCCGAACGCTGCGGCAGTAGCAAGTACATCGCATCCGGCAAAACAGGGCCTTGTGCAAAGTCTTGGTGTGTTTTTTGATACAATCATCATCTGTTCAGCAACGGCGTTCATTATTATTCTTGCCGATCTTTATAATACAGGTGAAGTGGATGGGATTCTCTTGACGCAGACATCCCTTGGCGTCCATGTAGGGGAATGGGCACCTTATTTCTTAGCAATTGCGATTCTGTTTTTTGCTTTCAGTTCGATTATTGGAAACTATTATTATGGTGAGACGAATATTGAATTTATCAACGCGAATAAAATATGGCTAACTCTTTACCGTTTTGGCGTGCTCGCGATGGTCATGTTTGGAACGCTTGCAAAAGTAGATCTTGTTTGGAACATGGCGGACCTCTTCATGGGGATGATGGCAGTCATTAACCTTATAGTTATCTTCCTTCTAGGAAAAGTGGCATTCAAAACATTAGATGATTATACAGAACAACGAAAAAGAGGACTCAATCCTGTATTCAAGGCTAGTACAATTCCGGGGCTGAAAGGCACGGAATGTTGGGAAGATGAAAAGGTAAACGACCGCAACTAAAAGATTACTTGAATTGATAAGAAGGCAAGAAACCTATTTGAGTAATAATTGGTTTCTTGCCTTCTTTTACTTTGTACACTATTTCAAAGAGTATGAAAATTATTATCTATTAAGGTATGATAGAGGTAATGTGTACTCAAGAAAGGATGATAAAGATGAAAGCATTTATCCATGAATTCGGGCAGTTGAAAATAGGTGGCATGAAAGAACCAGTTGCGGCAAGTGGTGAAGTCGTCGTCGCGATACGGACGGCTGGTTTGAACCGTCGGGACTTAAATATACCTGGACGTAGGGGGAATGAGGCACAAGCATTGACGCTAGGATCTGACGGCGCGGGAGTTATCGAGTCAATAGGTGCAGGGGTAACAGCGTTTGCGGTAGGGGATGAAGTAATGATTAATCCTTCGCTACGTTGGTTTGAAAATAGTGATGCGCCACCGATAGAGTTTGATATTTTAGGAATGCCTGATAATGGGACGTTTGCAGAGAAAATTGTTATTTCGGATGAACAGATTGAACGGAAACCCGCCCACTTATCGTGGGAAGAGGCAGCGGTACTTTCGTTAGCGGGGTTAACAGGCTATCGTGCACTATTTACTAAAGGGGGATTGAAATCAGGTGATACAGTTTTCATCCCAGGCGCCGGCAGTGGAGTAGCTACGTATCTTATTTCATTCGCCAAAAACGTTGGGGCACGTGTGATTGTCACTTCGCGCAGTGAAGCTAAGCGCAAACAGGCCCTTGAACTTGGTGCGGACATCGCTCTTGATACGAATGGAGATTGGAACAAGGAGTTAGAAGGGGAGACAATCGACCTTGTTATCGAAAGTGTAGGCCGTGCGACGTTTAATCGTTCACTTAGTTTATTGAAAAAAGGCGGACGTATTGTCGTGTTTGGTGCAACGACTGACGATACAGTTGACTTGGACTTACGGGCGTTTTTCTATGGACAGTACCAACTTTTCGGATCTACGTTAGGGAGTCGGGAAGAGTTACGTGACATGATTGCGCATGTCGAAAAATATGGGACACATCCAATTGTCGATAAAGTGTTCAATTTGGACGAAGCGGCAGAGGCATTTGATTATATTGAAGAGGGTAAGCAGTTTGGAAAAGTAGTACTGCGAGTATCGAAATGACGTAGCACTTCAATTATTTAATAATGCCATACAAAAGGCACTGAGATATCCCTGTCTTTGGATAAAGTCAGGGTATACTTAAAATAAAAAAGGTGGGGCAGACATGACAAAAAAAGTATCGCCACTAACTGATTTAGAAATAGCATCACAGGCCACGATGAAATCGATTTGGACGATAGCTAAAGAAGCTGGCATACCCGAAGAGGCGGTCGAACCATACGGTAGATTTAAAGCGAAAATTGATGTAACGAAGTTAACTGGGACTAGCAGGGAAGGGAAAGTTGTACTTGTTACGGCAATCAGTCCAACACCGGCGGGGGAAGGAAAGTCAACTGTCACCGTAGGGCTTGCTGACGCCCTTTCAAAGCTCGGAGAAAAAACGATGATTGCATTACGCGAACCATCCCTTGGACCCGTTATGGGGATGAAGGGTGGGGCTACAGGTGGTGGTTATGCTCAGGTGCTGCCAATGGAAGAAATTAATCTTCATTTTAATGGTGATATTCATGCAATCACGACTGCGAATAATGCGCTTAGTGCACTGATAGATAACCATCTTCATCACGGAAACCTACTCCGGATTGACCCGCGGAGAATTACTTGGAAACGTGTCTTAGATATGAATGATCGTGCATTACGCAACATAACTATTGGGCTCGGCGGTCCTACACAAGGAGTTCCGAGGGAAGATGGTTTCGATATTACGGTCGCATCTGAAATTATGGCGGTTTTCTGTTTGGCGACTAGCCTGCAAGATTTGAAAGAAAGACTTGCACGTATCGTTATCGGTTATACGTATGACAAAGAGGCAGTTACGGTACGAGATCTTGGGGTTCAGGGGGCATTGGTACTTCTACTGAAAGAGGCATTCAAACCAAACCTTGTTCAGACAATTGAAGGGACTCCGGCACTAATTCATGGTGGACCTTTTGCGAACATTGCGCACGGATGTAACTCTTTAATCGCAACAAACACGGCACGTAAACTTGCTGATATTGTCGTTACAGAAGCTGGATTCGGTGCAGATTTAGGTGCGGAGAAATTCATGAATATAAAAGCACGTCAAGGTGGATTCTCACCTGATGCGGTTGTCATTGTCGCGACGGTACGTGCGTTTAAAATGCATGGCGGGGTTCCGAAAAGTCAGCTTGCAGGGGAAAATGTTCAGGCGGTTACGGATGGAATGGTCAACTTAGCAAAGCATATTGATACCATCCGTGCATTTGGTGTTCAGCCGGTGGTTGCGTTGAACAAGTTCATCACGGATACTGCCGCTGAACTGGAAGTTATTTTTGAGTGGTGTGAGGAAAATGACATAAAGGTAGCGCTCACTGACGTCTGGGAACGCGGTGGAGAAGGTGGAATTGCGTTGGCACAAGAAGTTTTAAAGCTTCTGGACGAACCGAATAACTTCGCTCCACTCTATGATGTAGAACAGTCTGTAAGCGATAAAATCACAGCTATTGTTCAAAAGGTATACGGGGGATTGGGGGTTGTGTTTACAGATCAAGCCTTAAAAGATCTTAAAGACATCGAGAACAATGGCTGGGGTATTCTGCCGATATGCATGGCTAAAACGCAGTATTCATTTTCAGATGATCCGAAATTACTTGGGCGCCCTAAAGAGTTCACTATTACTGTTAGAAAAATCATTCCGAAACTTGGAGCTGGATTCCTTGTCTGCTTGACTGGGGATATTATGACGATGCCCGGGTTGCCGAAAACGCCTGCAGCCCTTCACATGGATATTGATACACAAGGCAATGCCGTAGGGTTAATGTGATTTTTGAAATTGTGAATAGGTAAGAAACAGATTGAGGCTGTCCAGATATTTTGGACAGCCTCAATCTTTGTTTTATAGAGCTTTATCGTCAATCGAATCGAGCCATGACTCGATTGTTCCGATGACAGATTCGACGCAGCCGTCTTCGAAAGGTGAGATTAAGTTTGCTTCGGCGACTAGTTTTGTAAATGATTTTGAACCACCCAGTGTGCAAAGATGTAAATAATCTTTCCATGCCGCATCACGGTCTTCAAATGAGCGTTTCCAAAATTGGAACGCACATATTTGCGCCAGCGTATAATCGATATAATAGAATGGGCTTTCATAAATGTGACCCTGACGCTGCCAAATAGCACCCGATTCCAAGTATTCTATGCCATCGTAATCCCGCATAGGTAGATAGATATTCTCGATCTTTTTCCATGCTGCTTTTCGTTCTGCAGCTGTCATTTCAGGGTTTTCATAGATGACATGTTGGAATTCATCGACAGCGACGCCGTATGGTAAAAAAAGCAATGCGCTGCTAAGATGTGCGAATTTATATTTATCCGTTTGTTCTTTGAAGAAGAGTTTCATCCAAGGCCATGTGAAGAATTCCATACTCATTGAGTGAATTTCAGCACCTTCAGATGTAGGCCATAAATATTCAGGTATACCAATATTCTGGCTAGAGAACACTTGGAATGCGTGCCCGGCTTCATGTGTTAACACATCGATATCACCGGACGTTCCGTTGAAGTTAGAAAAGATGAAAGGCGAATCATAATTATCGATGAATGTACAATAACCGCCCGCTTCTTTACCAGTCTTCGCCTCCACGTCCAGTAAGTTCTTGTCCGTCAAGAATTTGAAAAATGCATCTGTTTCGGGTGAAAGTTCAGCATACATCTTTTTACCGTTTTCAATGATCCAGTCAGGAGATCCCTGTGGTGTTGCGTTGCCCGTAAGGAAGTCTAAGGACTGATCGTAAAACTTCAACTTGTCAACACCTATACGTTCAGCTTGACGCGTATAAAGGCGGCTTGCAAGCGGAACGATATGGTCGCGCACTTGATCACGGAATTTCTTAACCATATTTGCATCGTAGTCGATACGGTCCATTCGTAGGTAACCAAGTTCGACAAAGTTTTTATAACCAAGTGTCGTCGCGATTTTATGGCGCAGTTTAACCAGTTCATCATAGATTTCATCGAACTTTTCACCGTTATCAGCGTAGAATTTATATGAAGCTTCCATAGCTGACTTACGAACGGAACGGTCCGTTGATTCTGCATAGGGTCCCATTTGAGCAAGTGTTAGTGTTTTTCCGTCAAATTCAATTTGTGATGATGCGACGAGTTTCGAGTAATCGGAAGTTAGTTTGTTTTCTTTTTGTAACATGCCAACAATTTCTGGAGAAAACGATTTTATGGCATTATCGGCTAAAGCAAATAGTTGAGTACCCCATTTCTCTTCGAGCTGTGCTCTGAAAGGAGTGGAGACAAGTTCTTTGTAGTAAGCGGTTTCAAGTTCTTGGTACTCAGGTCCGATTTCATCGAAATAATCGCGTTCTTTCTGATAAAATTCATCGTTTGTATCGATGGAGGCTCGGATATAGACAAGGTTGGCCATTGTTGAGTAGTCTTTGCCAATTGCATTGATCTTCTCAATGACTTCATTTTGCTGGTCATAAGAACTTGCGGAACGGAATTCTTGCAGCAACGCATCAAAGTCTTGTTTTACTTCTGCCATATTGAGCTTTGTGTATTGATAGTCTTCAAATTTAATCATAAAAATTCCTCCTGCTAGTTTACTTGTGAATGACTTCACTCTATATATTGTTCACGAAGTTCCGGAATATTGCAAAAGAAATGTGCGAATTACCTGCGTTTTGTCAAAAAATCTTGTTAAAGAGGTTTTATGCACTACCATATAGAAATAAAAAAAGGTATGGAAGTAGTTGTAAAGATCCGGACAGATAGAGTATTTAAGAGGTATATGGAGGGAACTGTGAAATGCGAAATGGAACGGAGCAATCGATGGATACGGATATGTTAATTGGATTAAGTGAAGAGGAAGCGTATAAAAGGCTGCATGAATACGGGGTGAATAAACTTAAGGGTAGTAAAAGCCGTTCGCTGATACAGCGGATTTTTGCGCAAATCAATAATGTGTTAATTTATGTACTAATCGTTGCTGCTGTTATTTCCGGAATACTAGGGGAAGTGGCAGACTCTATTATTATTGGATTGGTCGTTATCATCAATGCCATTGTGGGGATCGTCCAGGAATCGAAAGCAGAGGAAGCGCTTAAAGCGTTAAAAAATATGGCAGTACCTAAAGCACTTGTAAGAAGGAACGGCGTCCAGAAAGAGATACCATCGGAAGAAGTTGTTCCAGGTGATGTAATTCTTCTTGATGCAGGCAGGTATGTTCCGTGTGATATAAGACTGATTGAATCTGTGAATTTGAAAATTGAAGAGGCGGCATTGACGGGCGAATCCGTTCCGGTTGAAAAGGACGCACATTTTACTGGAGAGCAGACAATGCCAATCGGAGATCGAAGAGACATGGCCTTCATGTCGACATTGACTACATATGGGCGTGCAACAGGAATTGCCATTGCTACAGGCATGAAAACTGAAATAGGGAAAGTGGCTGCTATGCTTGACCAAGAAGTGGACGACGAGACGCCTCTTCAGAAAAGTCTTGCCCAATTAGGTAAATATCTTGGTATGGCGGCTGTTGCCATCTGTGTCGTCATATTTGCGATTGGCGTACTTCAAGGGCGTGGCTATTTGGAAATGTTTATGTTAGCGATTAGTCTTGCTGTCGCAGCAATACCTGAGGGGATGCCTGCAATCGTTTCAATCGTCCTTGCAATCGGCGTTCAACGGATGATCAAGCAAAACGTCATCATTCGCAAACTTCCTGCTGTGGAAGCGCTAGGCTCTGTGGATGTTATCTGTTCTGATAAAACCGGGACGTTGACACAAAATAGGATGACGGTTACAACGTTTTTTGCAGATGGGACTTTAAACGAGTTAAGTAAAGTCAATCTGAAAAATCCTGTACAAAAACTGTTGTTTGAGAATATCGCATTGTGTAATGATGCGACGTATTCTAAAGCAGAAGAAACAGGAGATCCAACAGAAATTGCCCTCGTCGTAGCAGCAACGGAATCCGGACTGGAAAAAGAACGGTTGGATAAAAACTATCCTAGAATCACGGAGTTACCATTCGATTCAAACCGGAAACGAATGACTACGGTACATCGATCTACAAACGCAATTTATTCACATACTAAAGGCGCTATTGACGGCATCCTACAGAAGTGTTCACATATTGAAGTGGCTGAGGGGTCAAGAATACTTGATGAAAGTGACCGTCAATCAATCTTGGAAGCGGCAATGACGATGTCTTCTGTAGCGTTACGTGTATTAGGCTCCGCCTATAAGATTGTAGAAGAAGCCAAAGCCATGGAACTAGACCAAGCTGAAGAAGGATTGACATTCCTAGGGCTTATCGGAATGATTGACCCGCCGCGTGAAGAAGTGAAAGACGCGATTAAAGTTACGAAAGAAGCTGGGATTAGAACAGTGATGATCACTGGCGATCATCAGGATACGGCATTTGCAATAGCGAAAGAACTAGGAATTGCGACTCACAAATCCGAAGTAATTGAGGGGAAAACAATTGATTCGATGACAGGGGATCAATTGATAGAAAAAACCGGAGATATTAATGTCTATGCCCGGGTTTCGCCAGAACATAAGGTGAAGATTGTACAAGCACTTAAAGCGAAAGATCATACAGTGTCGATGACAGGGGATGGAGTCAACGATGCACCATCATTAAAAGCGGCAGATATTGGCGTGGCGATGGGGATTACGGGAACGGATGTTGCAAAAGGTGCGGCAGACATGATTTTGGCGGATGATAATTTTTCGTCAATCGTGAAAGCTGTCGAAGAGGGACGCACGATTTACCGCAATATTAAGAAGTCCGTCATATTTCTATTGTCATGTAATCTTGGTGAAATTATCGCGCTTTTTGCCGCTATTTTACTAGGATGGCCGCTACTGTTGCGTCCGATTCATATTCTGTGGATAAATCTTGTGACAGATACATTTCCAGCGCTATCACTCGGTGTGGATCCTGAAGAACCTGGAGTAATGAAAGAAAAACCACGACACCGGCATGAGAGTATATTCAAAGGATCCATTCCATTTTTGATTTTTAATGGAATTTTGATTGGTGCGATTACGCTCGTCGCTTTCATGGTTGGAGTATACATGTCAGGTGAGTATGCAGGAAGTTTCCTAGCTCTTTTTTCGTCTAGAATTCCAGAAAGTGCACTCGTTCATGGACAGACAATGGCTTTCATCGCACTGAGTTTCGCCCAACTTATTCACTCCCTTAACTTTAGATCGATGGACAAGTCTGTATTTACAGCAGGAATTTTCAAAAACAAATTCTTGATTTACTCTATTTTACTTGGAATCATTTTGCAAGTGGTCATTGTGTCAGTTGGTCCAATCGCAAAAGTCTTCAGTGTGCAGTCACTAGGACCTAAAGAATGGTTAGTTATTAGCGTTTTAAGTCTATTGCCTCTCCTGATGAACGAAATAATTAAATTCATCAAAAAATAAGTCGTGGTTCAAAGTTAACCCTTTTGGTGTTGAATGATGTATTATGGGGTGTAGTGGCTTTGTAGCCGGGGAATCTAAAATTGTAAGTGAGAGGTTGGTACTACTATGAAAATTACTGAGCACATTATTAAAAAAATTAACGATCCTACGGGGATTATTGCTGGAGAACGCTATGAATACCGATTGTATATTGATCTTGACGAAGAAGATGAGCTTTATTCTGAGGGTGGTACTGGTCTTCGTGTAATATTTGCAATTGACGAGGATGAAGGACGTATTGCATCTTATCACTTCTTTGAGCGTTCAAGTGAGAAAGTTCTCGATTTCGAATTAGAAGATGACGAGAAAGCAGCTGCTCTTGAGTATTGCAGAACGCATCGTGAATAGTAAGAAGTAAAAAGCCTGTACACATATTCGATATGTGTACAGGCTTTTTGTTGCGTACCATTAATTCGGAAAAACAGTAGAACTGCTCTGTATAAATCAGATTATGTGTATTTTATTGTATTTTGTTAGATAATGTGTAGAGTGGGTAGAGAAGAAAACTTTTATCCGAGACTAATCTAATTGGAGTGTTTAAATATGAATAACGAAATCGTTGATATTACAATTATTGGGGGAGGACCGACAGGACTCTTCGCTTCTTTCTATGCTGGAATGCGTGAAATGTCGGTGAAAATCATCGATAGCTTGCCACAACTTGGCGGTCAGTTAATCGAACTGTATCCCGATAAAGATATATATGATGTGGGCGGATTCCCAAAAATTCTAGCGAAAGATTTCGTAGCGAATCTAGTAACGCAAGCTCATTATGCGAAACCGGAAATCCTTCTCGGCGAAACCGCTATGTCGGCAACGCGTGACGGAGATCACTTCATTCTTAAAACGGACAAAGGGGTCCATTTGACACGTACAATTCTTTTGACGGCTGGAATCGGGGCATTCCAACCACGTAAGATTGGTCTCCCTGAAGAAGTACACTTTGAAGGGAACACGCTTCATTATAGCATTAAGGATCTAACGATTTTTAAAGATAAAAATGTTCTCGTTTGTGGCGGTGGGGACTCGGCGGTTGACTGGTCACTTATGTTGGAGGATATTGCTTCAACTGTGACATTGGTTCACCGTCGTGAACGCTTTACTGCACATGAGACGAGCGTTAATCAACTTATGGAATCGAAAGTGGAAGTGAAAACTTCCCGTGCTGTGAAAGTGATCGAAGGAGAAGATGGCAAGGTCAGTGGAATTGTCTTGGCAGAAAAAGACGGAACTGAAGAACGTCTTGACGTCGATCATTTAATTGTAAACTACGGTAATATTTCGTCACTTGGGCCATTGAAGGATTGGGGTCTTGAAATGGACCGCAACTCGATTATGGTTAACACGCGAATGGAGACAAACATCGAAGGTATCTACGCAGCTGGAGACGTTACAAATTATGATGGCAAGGTGAAACTAATCGCTGTTGGACTTGGTGAAGCGCCGATTGCAGTGAATCACGCGAAGGCTTATGTCGATCCAAAAGCAAGATTGCAGCCACTTCATAGTACAAGTATCTTTAGCTGATTATATGTAGTCAACAAAAAAAGCCGCGATGTGCGGCTTTTTTTGTTGCGCATAATTCATAGAAGGAAAGAGATGATCAAAATGAGTAGCAATGGACCGAACAGAATGATGTACCCAATCGGATTAGCAAAGTTAATGGTCCAGCCGACACCGAATCTTTTCTCGACAAAAATGGAAGAGTCGTCTTTATTCACATAGAAAATCCCGGCTTTCCAATACTTATCGTCATCGACGTCAGTGATACCAGAAATAGAATCATCTTCAATCTCGACATTGATTCGTGAGCCACTCTGACCGACTTTGAAGGCATATACAGCTGTCGCGATTAGGATAATTAGTAAAAAACCTAGAGGTAACGCAAGCATCAGTGCCGCATTGCCAAGACCTTCATGGATTGTAGTAAGTTGTAGGAATCCGAAGAGTATGGTCATTAGTACACTTGTCATAAATAAAAACCAACTCGTATATTTACGAAACGATAATTGTTGAACTAGTGATGTTTTTCGTTTTGCGGCATTCAATTTGATGCCGGATTCTTTTATGAATACATTGATTCCTAGCATCATTCCTTGCATAACCAACAGAATGAGTAGGAGGGCAATTACAGAGAAAGGTGTTTTCGCGCTAAAAGCATCTGCTTGGCCACTGGGCCCCCAATGCGTTGGGATCATAGCAGGCATACCACTGTATTGAGTTGCGGTATAGCCAATAAGGCCAACAGTTATAATCATTGGTAATACATAGATAAACGAGGGAAGCATTTCGTCTTTTGCGCGGATTGCTAAATCAGCAATTCGGACTTGTTTCAAATGTAAGCCCCATTCATTGATTTGTTTCAGACGTGTTGTTTTTGCGTGAAAATAAAAATAGAGTCCCATACTCAAAAAGAGGATACCGAACTGAATCGCTAATCCAGTTAAGATAATCGTTTCTTCCGTCAAGTTACTGTTTTGAGCCCACATAAAATAAGCAATAAGTGAGATAAGGCCGGTAATGAAAATAGTTGTAGCAAATATTTTCTTGTATGAAGCAATTGTAGGGTCGTCTGTATGACCTTCTGGAATCGTTACACCGAACGCAATTGTCCGTCTCAATAAAAATGGGGTGGCGGCTAGCAGTACAAAGATAAAACCAATCATGACTAAAAAAAGTGTAAGTCCCATTCTTTACTCCTCCTTAATAGATAAAATGATAGATGAAATAAGTTTATTAATAGCCTCAGGTTTCATCCCGAGGACGATCGCTTCTGCGATGATTGGTTTGATTTCCATGGAAATCCTTTCAAGGTGATCCCCGCGAATCTCATCTTGTGAAAGTGAGTTGACGATGGCCCCCGACTTTGGAACAATTCGAATGATTTCTTTTCTCTCAAGCTCGTGGTAGGCCTTATTGACGGTATGCATATTCATGCCGAGATCAGCTGCTAGTGATCGAACGGATGGTAGCGCATCTCCGCCTACCAGTTTTCCGCGGGCAATCGCTTCGATTAGCTGCGAGGCTAATTGCGCGTATATGGGTATATCTGATTCAGGTTCGATTTGGATGAACATTTGAGTGCCTCCTAACTGTTCTAATCCTATACTAACAAAAGTGTTCTAGTATGTATAGAGCAAACGTTGATTATATATGTTGAAATAAAGAATTCCATTGAATCCGCTACCCTTTGTTAGGCGCCTTCGCTTAGTTTATATAGGTATTCATTTGCTCAACATATATAGATAATTAAACACGTCTGTTGATTAATTAAAAATAACCACCAAATAACTTGATCATACACCGGGTACTACGTGTATAGTTGCTTTGGATCGCTTTGAATTGAACGACTCCTATATCATTACCGAGATATCTAGATCTATAGGGATGCAACTTCGTCGCATCCCTATAGACTTTCTTCGGTAATCGTATGGTGGTCGTTCATCCGTCGCATCCCAAAGGCACAAGTACACGAAGTGCTAAAGCTATTTGGGACGAAAGAATAGTTGGCATTTTATCTGGCTAAAAGCCGCCAAAGATACAATTTTGGCGGCCGAAGACTTTTCTATGGTTTTTTCTTTTTTATTGTAAGGAAGTGTTAATTCCTACAGGCTATCACATGATGACAAGCGTGGTTTTGCTAAAAGTAAGTAAGGAACGGATTGTAGAAAATGCAGGCGTGCCCGAAATTGTATCTTCGGGCACTTATAACTTCTGTGAAAAGTCATCTATTCTTATTTTCCAAGAAACTGCAATTTTCACTTGAACGTTGTAGGTACGCGACAGGCAACTAATCGCAACGGAATTATCGAAAGGGGGGTGGCTAGAAGTGACGAAATCACTTCTAGCCACCCCTGTCCCTCGTGGAGGAATGAACTACAATTCCTCCCAAAACCTGTCGTGATTAATTTAGCCGAAAGCGAGCAGGAAACGTACTAGTTCAAATAAAGACTTTTGCGCCTACCTTACCAGTATCTTATGCAAGAAAATATTTAATCTACACACGTGATAATTAAATTTAAAAACCCCTGAACACAAGTTCAGGGGAGTAAAGTGACGACTTATTCTAACTCTGAAACTGTGACGAATGTATAGCCTTCAGTTTGCAAGTAAGCTAGAACCGCATCGAGACCATCTGCTGTTGATTGATGAATATCGTGCATAAGAATAATGCTGCCATCTTTTGTCGCGCCTTTCACATGTGCAAGAAGCTGGTTTGGATCACGGTATTTCCAGTCGAGCGTATCAACGTCCCATAGAACGACTGGTAAGTTTGTTTGGCTACGAACAGTCTTGTTTACTGCGCCATAAGGGGGTCTAAATGCAGTTACTTTCTCCCCCGTGACATTTTCAATAATGGAAGATGTCTCGTTGATTTCACTGCGAACCTTTGCCACGCCAGCCTTCGTTAAATCGGGGTGGTTCCAGGTATGATTCCCAAGTTCGTGACCTGCTTCTTGCACTTTTTTTGCGATTTCCGGATAGTATTCAACCCTGCTACCGAGCATGAAAAACGTTGCTTTTGCATCGTATTTATTCAACGTCTCAAGTATTTGAATTGTCACTTTAGGATCAGGTCCATCATCGAATGTAAGGGCAATTTGTTTAATGCCATTATCGACTTCTTCTGTGGATCCTGCCGTTCCGTCTTCAGTAGTATCACTGTTGCCTTGATTGCTAGAGGACTCTGTATTCTTAGGGGGGATAGCTGTATTTTCATCCTTTATCGGATCTTTGGTAATCTCAACCTCATCAGTATCTTCAGTTAGCAATTGGAATCTATCGGAAAGTAAGCTATTTATTTCACTTAATGGAATTGCGATAATCGGTGGACCGACTGCTCCGGCTGCAAGTTCATATTCATCGAAATATAGAATAAGAGATTCATCCGTGATTGCGAAATTATCGAAGTTTGCCCAGATTGGTTCCGTCTGGATATGTACTTCTTCTGGGAAAAGGTAGTCTGCGAGTAAAGGATCGTTGTATATTGCTTCACGAACTAAAGTTGAAAGAATTTCAAGGTTTTTTGGATCACGTCCGAGGACATCCGCAATTGTAAAACTTTCTCCTGTTTCAGGATTCAGATGGAATGATCGAATCTCAGTTGTACCGTTTTCTGCTCCGGTTGAACTGCTGTTGACAAGAACGAATGAATAGCTTCCTGAATGATGGGAAAGGGTTTCGAACGAAATGTTGAGTTCACCTGTAAACTCACTGCTAGTTTTTTTGTTTTCTTCCATTGTAGCCAAGTAATTCTGTTTCGCTATTGTTATGTATTTGGAAATAGCTTCATTGAAGGTACTATGTAAACTTTGCGGATATTGGATGGCAAATGGTATATATGCATCATTCGAAGTTGCCGTAATGATTTTAATGCCCGGATAATTGGAGTCAATCGTATCGATTACGACGGAAGCAGCAGCTTGTTTCTTTTTAGGAAGCGAAGAAGCCTCGTTTTTAGTAGTTTGCGATATTAAATAGATAGCTGATACGGTTAATGCGATGATTGCGATTGAGAATGTAACGTCAATCCAGGCTGAACGACGTTTTCGATGTGTATATTTCATACTGAAGGCTCCTTTAGTGTTTATAAAAAGTTAGACGGATGAGTCTCGTTAATAGTTTCAAAAAGTTATATGTATATGTCGAAATCTATCATTAAACATACTTTTATAGTATACATGAAAAGAAAGAATGCACCAAGGATTGACATAAGTTCCGAAAAAACTGATTATCCTTAGTTAATATTGGTGTAATTTGTGCATATTCAAACTGTGAATAATTTTTGACTAGCATTTCTAAAAGACGTTTTCTACGTCCAGACTCCAGCGCCTAGGGGCTCGGGTCATAAGTCGGTCCTGCTAGGAAGGATTGAACTGCATCCTTCCCGGGTGAAAAACACCGCTTCGCCAGCCCGTCTTATGCCTGCCGCGGGCCTACAGGACGTAGGTTATGCAGCTGTTGCCACAGGAAGTGGCGCACTTAGGCTGCATTCATTTGTAACAGGCGCTTGCGCTTTTGTCTATTTATGCTATAATATCAGCGTCCCGGATCTTGCAAATGCGGGTTTGCTTTTGTCTATTTACAATTATTTGTGAATAATTCGAGCCGGTTGTTGCTATAACATGCAATTATAAAAACAAGGTGGTTGGAAAGAATGGAAAAAAACGCATACCAGGTACTTCTCTATTACAAATATGTAACGATTGAAGATCCTGAAATGTTAGCTGTCGAACATTTGGCGGCATGTAATGAAATTGGTTTAAAAGGTCGTATTATTCTAGGTACTGAGGGAATCAATGGTACATGTTCGGGAACTGTTGAACAAACGGAAGCGTACATGAACATGATGAGAAACGATGAACGATTCAAAGATATCGTTTACAAAATCGACGAAGCAGATGGACATACATTCAAAAAAATGCATGTGCGCGCTCGTGAAGAAATCGTTAACTTGAGCTTGCCTGATGATATTAACCCAAATGAATTGACGGGCAATTACTTAAGCCCTGAAGAATTCTACTTGCAGATGCAAAATGAAGATACAGTTGTTATCGATGCGCGTAATGACTATGAGTTCGATCTGGGACACTTCCGTGGTGCGGTTCGTCCAGAGATTGAAAACTTCCGCGATTTGCCTGAATGGATTCGCGACAATAAAGAACAGTTCGAAGGGAAGAAAATCCTGACGTATTGCACTGGTGGAATTCGATGCGAAAAATTCTCAGGTTGGCTTGTACGTGAAGGTTTCGAAGACGTTGGTCAATTGCACGGAGGAATCGTTACGTACGGCAAAGATCCAGTAGCCAAAGGCCAGCTTTGGGACGGACAATGTTATGTATTTGACGAACGAATTGCAGTTCCAATCAATCAAGTGGAGCATGTAATTGTTGGCCGCGATCATTTCGATGGCACGCCGTGTGAGCGCTATGTGAACTGTGCGAATCCAATATGTAACGCAAAAATCATTTGTTCTGAAGAAAACGAGCATTTATATATGCGTAGCTGTACGGACGAATGCCGTACACACCCACGTAACCGTTACTTTGTTGAGCATAACTTAACAGTAGAGCAATATGATGAGCGTCTTGAAGCAATTGAACGTCGTAAAAACGAAACGCACGCGATTTAAATAATAAAAATGCCTAAACAGATTTATCTGTTTAGGCATTTTTATTGATTGGACAGAAAGTGCATTTTTAGCTATTCATTGCAAATAATGATGGCGGTAGGAAAAGTAATAAGTAATCAAACCGGCAATCGGGATAGATGAAGCAATCAATAAAGTCAACAAAATCGGGTATTTCCCTTCGAAGGTTAGGATTAAAGCCATTGTCGCTAGGGCAATAGGCGTGAGAATAAGTATGGCTAAAAGAGCATTTTTTGCCGCTTTTCCAGTTATTACTGCTTCCCGCTCATCATTCGAATTAAATTCAGGCAAAATCATTTCCTTCATAATAAATCGGCCATCGGGACTGTTCTTTATATATTTATACTGTTGAAAATGAATGAGTCCTAGGACAATCCAAAAGGAAAGCATAATATAAAGTCTTGAGCTACTGCTCGAACTACTGAGTGAAGTAGGTGAATCATAATTAAAGATGCTGAACGCGTAAAGACTAAATGTGATAGTTACCAAAACTCTTAGAGATATTGCTATCGTTACATTTTTCATGGTCTCTCCTCCTTCGAAAAAATCCTTTCAATCGGCATTTCAAACACTTCCGCGATATTCATAGCTAGCAGGAGGGAAGGAGTATAACTGCCTTTTTCTAGTGAGACGATTGTCTGTCTTGTAACCCCAACCTTGTCGGCGAGATCTCCTTGTGTCAAATTGAAACGTGCTCTTAACTCCTTTACGCGGTTTGTAAGCAAATACATCCCTCCATGTTGCATGTTATGTAGATTGTATAGTATGACACTCTAAATGTAAAGTTAACTATACAATTAGAGTACTTAACTTTACATGATGACGACAAAAATTGTCACTTCTGCCCCTTACCCATGGACCCGTTAAAGTGTTATACTTAGACCATTCAATTGAAATTGGAGGAACTATAGTTATGCAATGGAGAAATTTATATCGCGGATTCTTTATGGGGATTAGCGATCTTATTCCTGGTGTGAGCGGAGGAACAATTGCGTTCATTTTGGGAATTTATGATGAATTATTAGCTGCGATTAGCGGATTTTTCAGCCGTAATTGGAAGAAACATATCGGTTTTTTACTGCCACTAGGGATTGGAATGGGTGCTACACTCCTACTGTTCAGTAGGGTAATCGAATACTTACTTGAAAATCATCCTGCACCTACTCAGTTTTTCTTTATGGGGCTTGTTATTGGTGTACTACCTTTCATTACAAAGCAAGCGGGTGTGAAAAGAAATTTCACATGGAAACATTTAATTGTCATTCTGTTAGTTGGAGCGGCACTTGCTTCACTAGCATTCATTAAACCACAAGATACGGTGGTCATTACTTCCTTGACGGCTTCCAATGCGATTGGGCTCTTTTTCGCTGGATGGGCGGGAAGCATGGCCATGTTATTGCCGGGCATTAGCGGTTCATTCATTTTGCTGATTTTGGGCGTCTACTCGACGGCAATTGGTGCATTATCGAACTTTAATTTACCGATTATAGCCGTTATCGGTGCCGGAGTAATTGTCGGGTTCATCGTCAGCAGCAAAGCAATTAGTTATTTGCTGAAGCATTTTATGTACATCACGTTTGCTGTGATTATTGGACTTATTGTCGGTTCGTTATTCGTCATCTATCCCGGGATTCCCGAAAGTGGAACACCATTTGTTATGAGTGTCATTGCTTTCTTTACAGGTATCGTCGTCGCGAATATGTTCAGTTCACCGAACAAAGCTTCAATCGTCAATAAGTAGTGAATAGTGCCGCATCTGAAACGGATTGAACCGTTTCTGGATGTGGCACTTTTCATATTTACCGTCATTATAACTTCTCTCCTCGCATACTATGGATAAAACATGCCCTGACTGGAGGGAAATTGATGGATATTTTAAACAAAGTAAGAAACTTCCGAGAAGAAGAAAACAGACTTAAGTGGGAAGGCACGTTTGCTGATTACCTCGCCATAGTGAAGGACAGAAAAGAAGTCGCACAAACAGCACATTCACGTGTTTATAATATGATTAAAAGCTCTGGGTTAGTGGAAAAAGACGGTAACAGGCTCTATCAATTTTTTGGAGAAGAGATTTTTGGACTTGAAGAGTCAATCGAAAGACTTGTGGAAGAATACTTTCATCCCGCAGCTAAAAGACTAGAGGTTCGTAAACGGATTCTGTTATTGATGGGTCCCGTAAGTGGTGGTAAATCTACAATCGTGACTTTATTGAAACGTGGGCTTGAGAACTATTCCAAAACAGATGAGGGTGCGGTTTATGCCATCAAAGGCTGTCCAATGCATGAAGATCCACTGCATTTAATCCCACAGAATTTGCGCAAAGATTTTTTAGAGGCGTATGGTATTCGTATTGAAGGCAGCTTGTCGCCGTTAAATTCAATGCGGCTAGAACAAGAATATGATGGAGAAATTGAAAATGTACTGGTAGAACGAATCTTTTTCTCAGAAGACAAACGTGTAGGCATTGGAACATTTACACCTTCCGATCCAAAATCACAGGATATTGCAGATTTAACGGGAAGTATCGACTTTTCCACAATTGCCGAATTTGGTTCCGAATCGGATCCGCGTGCTTATCGCTTTGACGGTGAATTGAATAAAGCAAACAGAGGTATGATGGAATTTCAGGAAATGCTGAAGCTGGATGAGAAGTTTCTATGGCACTTATTATCGCTGACCCAGGAAGGTAACTTTAAGGCAGGCAGGTTCGCGTTGATTAGCGCAGATGAACTAATTGTCGCGCATACCAACGAAACAGAGTACCGATCTTTTATTGCCAATAAAAAGAATGAAGCTCTTCACTCAAGAATTATTGTGATGCCGATTCCTTATAATCTAAAAGTTAGCCAGGAAGAATGTATTTACGAAAAAATGATTAAAGAAAGTGATATGGCACATGTTCATATTGCTCCACATGCTTTAAAGGTAGCGGCGATATTTTCAGTGTTGACACGATTGGAAGACTCCAAGAAACAAGGAATTGATACCGTAAAGAAAATGCGTCTCTATGACGGGGAAGATGTAGAAGGATTTAATCAAATGGATGTGGAGGAATTGAAGAAGGAATTTCCGAACGAAGGGATGAACGGAATTGATCCGCGTTATGTGATCAACCGTATTTCCTCAGCTATCATTCGGAAAGAGGTTTCTTCTATTAATGCACTTGATGTCTTACGATCCTTGAAAGATGGACTCGACCAGCATGCCTCTATTTCGCAGGCAGACCGTGATAAATATATGAACTATATTGCAATCGCAAGAAAAGAATTTGATGAAATTGCCAAGAAAGAAGTGCAAAAAGCATTTGTTTATTCATATGAAGAATCAGCTATTTCGCTGATGGATAACTACCTTGATAACGTAGAGGCCTTTTGCAATAAAAATAAGTTGAGGGATTTCTTAACAGGGGAAGAAATGAATCCGGATGAAAAACTCATGCGCTCCATTGAGGAACAAATCGGCATTTCTGAAAATGCGAAAAAAGCGTTTCGAGAGGAAATCCTCATTCGGCTGTCTGCCTATGCGAGAAGCGGAAAACGTTTTGACTACAATTCTCATGAACGTTTGCGGGAGGCCATTCAAAAGAAACTGTTTGCTGATCTAAAAGATGTAGTAAAAATTACGACTTCATCAAAAACACCGGATGAATCGCATCTTAAAAAAGTGAACGAAGTGATTGCGAGGCTCATTGATGAGCATGGTTATAATTCTATTTCTGCAAATGAATTACTACGCTATGTCGGTAGTCTGCTTAATCGATAATACCAGGAAGTGATGAGAACAAGACTGATGCAGCATTAGTCTTGTTCTTTTCTAAAATCAGTAGCAAACATTGGATAAAAGATGGGTGTGGATGATGATGAATGAAAAAGACAATGAACATTTTGCTGTCTCGCAGGAAAACTGGTCCCTTCACAGAAAAGGATATCAAGATCAGCAACGCCATCTAGATAAAGTGAAAGAAGCAATTCAAAATAATTTACCGGATTTAATCAGTGAGGAAAGTATTATCTTGTCAAAAGGTAAGGATGTTATTAAAATTCCGATACGGTCGCTTGATGAATATAAAATACGGTACAATCACGACAAATCTAAGCATGTAGGGCAAGGAAATGGCGATAGCCAGGTAGGTGATGTAGTTGCGAAAGATGGATCACAGGGGAAAAGTGGGTCTGGTACTGGAAAACAAGCCGGGGATCAAGCGGGGCAAGATTATTATGAGGCGGAAGTTTCGATTGCTGAGTTAGAGGATGCCTTGTTTAAAGAAATGGAATTACCAGACTTGGAACAAAAAGAGCAGGCTGAAAACACAGCAGAAAAAATTGAGTTTAATGATATCCGAAAAAAAGGGCTTATCGGAAATATTGATAAAAAACGAACAATTTTAACGGCTATTAAAAGGAATGCAATAAAAGGGAAAGCTGAAATTGCCCCATTCAACAATGACGATTTACGTTTTAAAACATGGGATGATGTGAAAAAACCAGAATCTAAAGCAGTAGTTCTTGCCATGATGGATACGAGTGCATCAATGGGGAATTTTGAAAAAACGATGGCTAGAAGTTTTTTCTTTTGGATGGCCAATTTTTTACGAACGAAATACGAAACAGTTGAGTTTGAATTTATTGCGCACCATACAGAAGCAAAAGTGGTGTCAGAAGAAGACTTTTTCTCGAAAGGAGAAAGTGGAGGTACAATTTGTTCATCTGCCTATTTAAAAGCACTAGAACTGATTGAGAAAAAATACAATCCCACACGATTTAATATTTACCCTTTCCACTTTTCTGACGGTGAGAATATGTCTTCCGATAACGACAAATGCATAAAGCTTGTTCAAGAAATTATGGCTGTATCCAATATGTTTGGGTACGGCGAGGTAAATGCCTATAACCGTTTTTCAACAATGATGTCCTCATTTAAGAAAATCGATGACCCGAAATTCCGTCATTATATATTGAAAGAAAAACGAGATGTCTACTTTGCACTTAAAAGCTTTTTTCATAAAAACTCGGAGGGATTCGATTGACGGAAATAAAAGCGCTTCATCGTGCGATTGCTGAAATTACAGAGATCGCAACTGGATTTGGCCTCGACTATTATCCCATGAGGTATGAAATTTGCCCAGCCGATATTATTTATACATTCGGGGCATATGGGATGCCAACGCGTTTTACACATTGGAGTTTTGGAAAGCAATTTCATAAAATGAAGCTGCAATATGATCTTGGTTTGAGTCAAATCTATGAGTTAGTCATAAATTCGAATCCTTGTTATGCCTTTTTACTGGATACGAACAGCCTTATACAAAATAAACTTATTGTTGCCCATGTTCTTGCACACTGTGACTTTTTCAAAAATAATGTTCGGTTCTCTAATACGAGAAAGGACATGGTAGAGAGTATGACGGCAACGGCCGAGCGCATCGCGAATTATGAAATGATTCATGGTAAAGACGAGGTCGAGCGCTTTTTAGATGCTGTATTGGCCATTCAAGAACATATAGATCCTTCTATACTAAGGTATCAACGACCAGCTGATGACTTGGATGAGGAAAGTGTTAAGGAAGAAATTATTCGGAAAACGCCTTATGATGATTTATGGAATTTGGATAGAAAAGTGGCAGAGAAGAAAGTAACAATTCCAAAGGGAAAGAAAGTACCTCAAAATCAGGAAAAAGATCTATTGCTATTTATTTTAGAGTATAGTCGTGAATTGGAAGAGTGGCAACGTGATATATTAACGATGATGCGCGAGGAAATGCTCTACTTTTGGCCGCAGCTTGAAACAAAAATTATGAATGAGGGCTGGGCATCTTTTTGGCATCAACGAATTTTGAGGGAAATGGATTTAACGTCAGATGAGACAATTGAATTTGCTACATTAAATGCGAATGTTATCCAGCCTTCGAAAACCTCCATCAATCCCTATTATCTGGGATTGAAAATATACGAGGATATTGAAAAGAGATACAATAATCCGACGGAGAAAATGAGAAGATTAGGGGTTCAGCCTAATACGGGTATAGAAAAAATCTTTGAAGTGAGAGAAATTGAATCGGATATATCCTTTATCCGCAACTATGTCACCAAAGAGTTGGTTCAGCAGGAAGATTTATATCTATTTGAAAAAAAGGGCGGCAACTATCAAATTAGCACTAAAGATTATGAAGACGTAAGAAATCAATTAGTCTCTATGCGTGTAAACGGTGGTTTTCCATATATCGTAGTTGAAAATGGGGATTACTTGCGTAACGGAGAACTGTATTTGGTGCATAAATACGAAGGTACCGAACTGGACCTAAAGTATTTAGAAAGTGTGCTACCTTATATTTATCAATTATGGGGACGGATTGTACATTTGGAAACGTATGTAGAGAATTTACAAGTCGTCTATTCGTATGATCGGAACAAGGTATATCGAAGGTATGTTTAGGTGACTGTGCGCTAACCAATAGGCAAACAACGCGATATTTACGGTAAGTTTAATTGTTCCAATAGGTACGTACTATCCCGCAATCGGATCTTCGATTGTGGGATATTTTGTTATAATGTAGAAATAGGTTACTGCGCAAATCTTAGAGGAATTGTATGAATGAATTAAATACCGTATTTTTACGTTTTCCAAAAATGTGAAAAAATGGGTTTCTGATAATTGCGACACTCATAGAAAAATATGTTAGAATAGCAGTTAGAATATAATAAACTTCGAAATAGGGAGGGATATAGATGCCGAATTCTTATGTATTGCATGAAGATAAGGGTCTGGATACTGGAAATGCATATGTTGAAAAAATTATTTTCAGTTTGACTGAAAGTGGAGAGATTCTAAATGCGAATAAAGATTTTTGTACTATTTCGGTGAAAAAAATCCCTTCTATAATCGGTACATCTATGTATGAATTTATTTATGAAGATGATCGACCATTATTCATCGAACGAATCAATAAATCCCAAGGTGGAAAATTGATTCCGTTTACTTTCAGATTTACTGGAAGTACAGGCAGTGACTTTCCACTTTATGTGAATATGTGCAACTGGATTTCTCAGAATGAAGTACTTATACAAGCAATTCCGATTGTAGATACGTTCGCCTATACGTCTGTTGAGCGCTCGTTAATTAATAAAGAAACCACGGTATTTGACATTACAGATAGCGCTGCAATCAATTGTGATTTTGACGGGAATGTTATTGGCGTTAATGACGCTTATATTGAACTCTTTGGATGGACACGTAAAGAGCTAGAGGAGAAGAGAGCTTCAATGGTTCCTGATTTTCTTATGTACGAACTTATAGAAATTAAGGAACGACTCATTAATGGCGAAAAAGTAGTCCGATTGAACACTGTACGAATAACGAAAAATGGACTTATGCTTCCTGTTAATATCGTTTTATTGCCGTATTATGACAACGCCGGAATGGTTCAAGGCATTTTTGCGCTTTCGAGAAAGCTTGAGGAAACGCTAGAAATGAAAGCTTTCGTTGAAAAACAGTTGGGAAATATTTTGCAACAGGAAGTATTAATAAAGGATATTACGAGAAATTTGGAATTTGGCGTATGTCAGTATGATGTTAACAAGGGACTGTACCTGTACGTAAGCCCTGGAATAGAAACACTTATCGGCATCCCTGCCTTAAACTTAATGAAAGATCCTGGACTGTTTGTCTCGACATGTCATCCAGATGATAAAATGGGACTGTTACGGTTTTTTAAGAAATTATCTACAGACATAACTGAAATTGAGTATCGTGTGTTAAATAAGGATGAACAAGTGAGCTGGATTCGAACGAAAATTACCCCTGTCATGGATAAGGTGGGAGTAGTTGTGAGATATGTTTCAATTACGGAAGATATTTCTAAACTAAAAATGCAAGATGAACTTCTTAGAAAGTGGGACATGCTTAACATTGTTGGACAATTATCTGCAAGCTTTGCTCATCAAGTTAGAAATCCATTAACAACTATAAAAGGGTTCATTCAATTACTTACAATGGGGCAGGAAAACACGTTTGGTTCCATTATGACAGAAGAGCTTATAAAAATTGAAATGATTATCGAAGAATTTCTTCAACTAGCAAAACCGAGTAATGGAACGGAATTCACAACTACATCCATCTTTAACGAAATAAACCGAACCATCTCTTTAATGGAGAAAGAAGCAATGCTCCATAATATAGCATTCAATATGAAACTTGATGATAAAGATCAATTCATTCATTGCGAATCGAAGCAAATCCAACAAGTATTCATTAATTTAATAAAAAATTCGATAGATGCAATGCCGAACGGCGGAGAAATAACAATAAGTACAGTGGCTGAGGAAGGTCGAGTTGTCAAGATTTCTCTTTCCGATACTGGTATCGGGATACCATCAGAACGTCTTAATAAGCTTGGAGAACCATTCTATTCACTGAAGGAGAAAGGGACAGGTTTAGGACTTATGGTTAGCTATAAAATTATTGAAAACCATCATGGATCTATTCAATTCAAGAGTAAAGAAGGCCATGGAACGACTGTAGAGATTAGTCTTCCGATAATAACCCCTACTAGTTAAAAGTACTTTTTTCGGTTTCTACGGATCTAACTGGACTGACGGACTTTCATTCCATTATGTCGCTTAATCTGATATTCTTATATAAGATGCTCAGGGCGATAGGAAATGCATGTTTTTGAAAAATAATACAACTTTAAGCGCCATAATCCGGTGCTTTTTTCTTTGATATATAGTTAGGAGATGGTCCAAATCGAAAAAGCTTTAGCGATACTGACAACATATTTCGGATATCCTTCATTTAGAACGGGGCAGGAGCAAGTTATCCGGGGCGTTATGAGTTCTCATGACACGCTTTGTGTCATGCCAACTGGGGGCGGGAAGTCTGTTTGTTATCAGGTACCTGCACTTGTAATGGAGGGTACTGTTCTTGTTATTTCACCCCTTATTTCCTTGATGAAAGATCAGGTTGATGCCCTCCACCAGGCTGGAATTCCAGCGGCATACATTAACAGTTCGATGTCATCTGAGGAATACTTTGAAACAATGGAAAGGGCTGTAATGGGCGAATACCAGCTTCTTTATGTGGCGCCGGAGCGACTGGATTCACCGTCTTTCAAAAACCAGTTGCGCCGGATGACAATTCCAATGGTTGCAATCGACGAGGCGCATTGTATTTCGCAATGGGGTCATGATTTCCGTCCAAGTTACCGTAATATAAGCAGTATCGTTTCTCTGTTCGATAAAAAACCGGTCCTACTTGCACTTACAGCTACCGCCACCCCTGCTGTTCGGGAAGATATTTGCCGACAGCTTGGGATTAGTGAAAACAATACGGTCATGACTGGTTTCGAACGGGCGAATCTTACTTTTTCTGTGGTTAAAGGTCAAGACCGTGAGAAATTCGTCAAAGAATATGTCCGGAAAAATGAAGGGGAAGCGGGCATCATTTACGCTGCGACACGAAAAGCGGTTGATCATGTGCATGACATCCTTCAGAAAAGTGGCGTGTCAGTTGCGAAATACCATGCAGGACTTGGAGATATTGAACGCCAGTCTGGGCAAGACCGCTTTTTGAATGATGAGGCTTCCGTGATGGTTGCGACGAATGCATTTGGTATGGGGATTGATAAATCCAATATCCGTTATGTGATTCATTACCAGATGCCGAAAAACATGGAGAGCTATTATCAGGAGGCAGGGCGTGCAGGAAGGGACGGGCTTGACAGTGCTTGTACTGTGCTTTTTTCATCACAGGATGTCCAGACCCAGCGATTCCTAATTGATCAATCACAAGACCCGAGCAGAATCCCAGCGGAGCTTGAAAAATTGCAGTCAATGATTGACTACTGTCATACGGAAACCTGCCTCCAGAAATTCATTATTTTGTATTTCGGAGAGACAGATGTGAAGAACTGCGGTCGCTGTGCTAATTGTACGGACACACGGGAAAGTACGGATGTGACTGAAGATGTTCAAAAAGTATTGTCATGTGTTATTCGAATGGGACAACGGTTCGGTAAGGCGATGATTGCACAAGTATTAACAGGATCTAGGAATAAGAAAGTGATTGAATTCGGTTTCGATAAATTAACGACATATGGTTTAATGAAAGGGCGTAGTGCAAAAGATATTTCCGATTTCATTGAGTTCATCATTTCGGAAAGTTATCTTGGCGTAGAGAATGGGCAATTTCCAACCATTTACGTCAGTGAACAAGGGAAAGATGTGCTGACTGGCAAAGTAACTGTCAATCGAAAAGTGACTGTTATTACAACGCAAGTTGCGAATGATGATCCGCTATTCGACCAGCTTCGGGCACTTCGTATGAAACTGGCTCAAGAAGCCGGTGTACCTCCGTTCGTCGTTTTTTCAGATAAAACATTACGTGATATGTCGGCCAGAATGCCAATTACAAATGATGATTTCCTTGAGGTTAACGGTGTCGGTCTTGCGAAACTAGAAAGATACGGGGAAGCTTTCATGGAAGAAATCAAGACTTTTCAAATGCAAAACGTTTAACACTAGTGTGAATGAAAGAGGCAGGTACTATCTCAAATCGAGATGGTGCCTGCCTCTTATTTATTCGGAATAATGGATTGTCACTTTAATTGTGTGCGGTTATCGTATTCGTTTTATCTATTTTATCCGTCCTTCTGCATAACGCAACAAGTGCGTAAACAATAGGTGTGTCTAGGATTGCGACAATAAATTTGAAGATATATTGGCTGAAGATCATTCCAATTAAAACGCCTAGTGGCATTGTGCCGTAAAAAGCGATCGAAATAAAAATAGCCGTATCGACAAGCTGGCTTACCATTGTGGATGCGTTATTGCGGATCCACAATTTCTTTGTGCCATGTCGTTTTTTTAGTTTGTCAAAAATCGCAACGTCGAGGTTCTGGCTTATAAGGTAAGCAACCAAACTCGCGATTGTCACACGGAAGCCCGCGCTGAAGATCGTTTCGAACGATTCTTGGTGTTCATAGAAAGGGGCTGCAGGTAACTTAATGGCAATCCAGATGAAGAAAATTGCGAAAAGTTGTGCCATAAAACCTGTTAGAACGGTTCTTCTAGCAGCTTCTTTGCCATACGCTTCTGTTATGACATCCAGGAGCGGATAGGTGCAGACATAAATGAGTGCAGCTGCAGGTAATACAATCCACTCGCCAATACTGAATAATTTCACAGCTAATATATTTGATAAAATTAATAATCCGACGAAAAGTCCATTCAAATAATAAAGCATTGTTGTTACACCTCTTCTTATCGGTTATCGATTTTTTCGGGATACATATCGTGATTCATCAGTCGGTGTTCTGCCATTTGTTCATATTTCGTTTCGGGTTTACCGTAGTTGCAGTAAGGATCGATTGACAAGCCGCCACGCGGAGTAAATTTTCCCCACACTTCGATATAACGCGGTTCAATCAGTTTGATTAAATCATTCATAATAATATTGACGCAGTCTTCATGGAAATCACCGTGATTTCGGAAACTGAATAGATATAACTTGAGTGCTTTGCTTTCCACAAGTTTTTTATCCGGCACAAAACTGATATACATTGTCGCGAAATCGGGTTGCCCTGTCATCGGACAAAGTGATGTAAACTCCGGACAGTTGAATTTCACGAAGTAATCGCGACCCACATGCATATTGTCGACCGACTCTAAAATGTCGGGGTTGTACTCGTACACGTATTTTGTATTTTGATTGCCGAGCAAAGTTAAGTCGGTCAGTGTTGCTTCATCTCTTCCAGCCAATTAAAAAAACCTCCCGTATAATTTGTCAGGGAGGTCCATAGGTGCCGAAAAAGGGGCCATATTGAATGCACATGGCGTAAATTTCGTCATCCATAGTTTTTTATAGAGGGTCGCTATGAACCTCTCCCGAACAGGGTATTCATTTCGTATCTGACATTATAGGACGTGCGATGATTTGTCAATAGAACTTTTGTTCTTCAATCCGATCAAGGTATATAAAGCAACTGCGAGCAGGATGAATCCTGTCAGCATGAAAGCGGCTCGGTATTCCAAGTCCAAGAATCCAATCACGCTTGAACCTGCAACGACACCAATCGAGAAGAACGCGTAAAAATAACCATATGCTTTCCCACGAAATTCAGGAGATGATGAATCAATTAGCAGTGAGTTAATGGATGGGAAGAGGAAAGCGAATCCAGCCCCGTAAATACACATGGCGATATATAAGTTGTTCAATTCCTCAACTTGGCTCAAGAACAACATGCTTAATCCCATAAGTGTTATTCCAAATGCAAGTGTCACAACTGGCCGAACACGGTCAAAGATCCGGTTGATTGGCAATAAAAAGATGAGAATTGCGACGACACCGAATGTGCTTAGTAACAAACCAGTTGTTTTCGTATCAAATCCAAGTGATTCAACTTTTAAAGGCAACACAAGAGCGAGTACACCTTGTGAGAACATTAAAAAGAATGCCCCGGCAAATGCTCTGACCATCCCCGGATGTTGGAAAAGGTATTTGACACGGAAATTGTCAGCTCCTTTTGAAGGCAGTTTTCGTACATATGTAAACGATCGTAAAACAAAAAACGCAAGTATTGCCAGTAGCATCATTATGCCGCCGTTAACCGCCATAATGAAAGGTGTGCTCGTTTTAGCAGCTACAATGCCGCCATATGCTGGACCAATAATGGCTGCCAATCCAACGAATGCGCCGGAAATAGCAACACTTTTACCACGTTTAGACACTTCTGCACGGTTTGCCAAGAAAGTAAACGCAGCTGGGACAATTAGTCCTTCCATGAAACCATGGACAAAGCGGACACCGAGCAATGACGCCGGTCCATCAACAAATGCGTAGAGGAAGAGAGAGAGTGCCGAAGCGAAAAGTCCAAGTACGAGTATAAGGAAGGGTCCTCTTTTGTCAGTCATGAACCCAGAAATAATATTCCCAATTGTATTTGAAAATGAATACATACCAACCGCAAGTCCAACCAAAAATGGCGTAGCACCAAGAGATAATGCAAATGGACTCATAACGGGCAGTTGCGAAAATAAATCAAAAAACGAGAAGAAAACGATTAGGTAAACAAAACCACGCATAATGAAGCCTCTTTTCAATTAATAGATATCATCCTACCCTATACTTTAGCATTATTTAGGCCTAAGGGGAAAAGGAGAGATTGTGAACAATCCTTTTAGTTTGCCATTTAACGAACCGTAACGATAAGATTACTACTAAAATTAAATGAAACCAATGAGGTGATAGATTAGTGGGATTCTTTAAAAGAATTTTCGGCAGACAGGATGATTCGGCGATTGTAGAACAGATTGAGAAACGGTATATTTTTGTTCAACTGGACTTGGAGCATTACTACGACCCATTTTATGAAAGGGATTTATTATCCAGAACAGCCGCAGATTTGGATAATCCTGAATATATGGTTGTTCACAAATCATTCACTGAAGGAGCGGTGCTAATTCCGCATATAAAAGCAGATACTTCCATTGAGTTTTTCATTAAAACGGATCAATTTGTTGTCGAGGAAGTCGTCAAGGCGGGTGTTGTTGTGAAGCATGCGCAATCATCCGTTGATAGGATAGTCATGGAAGTGATTATTTGGAAGAGTGACGGCCAGGTGGACACAATTCCATTTGTATTGAATATCAGTACTAATGACGAACAATCCAGATTGTCTACAGCATTAATCAGTGTTCAAAAAGAGATTCCATTCTATTTTGGGCGGGTTGTGAATGAACTGTTCAAAGTAGAAAGGCAACTGATTGTGAATATGCCGGTGGCGATACAAGAAGATATGCAAATCACTTTCGCGGAGTTGTATAGTGATGAATCCAGTAAATCAGGACCATTCATAGAGCTGGAAAGCGTAACAGATCGTGAAATGACGACTGCGGGATGGGTCATGCATTTTGATAATGAGAAGCTGAAGGAAGAGGAATCAGATTTGTCTTTGATGAAAATTAAAATTTTAAGGACGGTTTTTGATAAGATTAGTCGTCTTGGTGTCAAAGGTAGATTTACTGGATGGATTGCAGAAAATGTGGCAGATTCAAGCGGAACTGGTTCATACGGTGAGACGACGACGTTTATCTTTACATCATCGGAACCAATGCATGGTAATGAAAAATTGCATAGTGAAATTATGAAATATATGAACTCGTTAAAAGGGTTTATTCGCGAGGACGGCGGCTATCCATTAAAGTACGATGGCCTTCCTGTGCTGAGACAAAATGGTTATGACTATGGGTTCGTTGCGATTGATGAAGTTTTTTTGATGAAAGCGGACGAGTTATATAGAAAACTGACCAACAAAGAGATAAACTTATACTATAAATTGCTGAAATTGAATGCAACAGATTGAAAGGGGAAATACAACGATGACAATTAGAGTTGGAATTGCAGGTTACGGAAATTTGGGACGCGGTGTTGAATCTGCAATTAGTCAAAACAAAGATATGGAACTAGTCGGTGTGTTTACAAGAAGGAATCCGGAAGACGTGACGTTGCTGAATGACAATGTACCTGTTCATATAATGGATGACATTCATAAATTTACAGACGCAATTGATGTCCTAATTCTTTGTGGCGGCTCGAAAAACGATTTGCCAGAACAAGGACCGGCACTAGCAGCTCTATTCAACACGGTGGATAGCTTCGATACACATGCGAAAATCCCAGGTTACTTTGAAGCAGTCGATGCTTCTGCAAAACCGAATGGTAAGACAGCCATTATATCTGTCGGCTGGGATCCGGGTTTATTCTCCATAAATCGTTTGTACGGCGAAGCGGTTTTATCTGAAGGTGCTACATACACGTTTTGGGGGAAAGGGTTGAGTCAAGGCCATTCCGATGCGCTTAGAAGAATAGAAGGCGTAAAAGGTGCTGTCCAATATACGATTCCCGTACCTGATGCAGTTGATAAAGTACGCAGTGGTTCGTTACCTGAACTAACTACGCGTGAAAAACATACCCGTGAATGTTATGTAGTCTTAGCAGAAGGCGTTGACGCTGACAAAGTGAAAGAAACGATTGTCACGATGCCTGACTACTTCACTGACTACGATACGACAGTGACTTTCATTACAGAAGAAGAATTGAAACAGGATCACTCAGCGATGCCACACGGCGGTTTCGTGATTCGTAGCGGCAAGACAGGCGAAGGCAATGCACAAGTGATGGAGTATTCCCTGAAACTCGACAGCAACCCTGAATTTACATCGAGCGTTCTCGTTGCTTACGCACGCGCAGCTTATAGGTTGCATCAAAATGGTGAGACGGGTGCTAAAACAGTGTTTGACATTGCACCTGGATTGCTTTCTCCGAAAAGTGCTGCTGATTTGCGGAAAGAGTTACTGTAAGGTGTCAATCATCAAGTAAATTCAAAAACAAACAAGGTAATTGTGTTTGTTTGTACAATAAATACAACTTCCCTCAATCGTATAACTGGTTGGGGGATATTTTTGTATTCATGAATGTAGAAACCTAAATGTTTTGATAATGCTACACTTATCGCATATACTACTCATGTACGATTTATTTAGGAGGTCGAAGGAATTGACGAAATTAGACGAAACGTTAGTGATGCTGAAAGAACTTACAGATGCAAAAGGGATTCCTGGTAACGAACGTGAACCCCGTGAAGTTATGAGAAAGTACATAGAGCCATTTACAGATGAAATTGAACAGGATGGTCTTGGTTCATTAATCGCGAAGAAAACTGGCGATGAGAATGGGCCCAAAATCATGCTAGCGGGTCATCTTGATGAAGTCGGATTCATGATTTCTAGAATTGACGATAAAGGTTTCCTATCATTTCAAACGGTGGGCGGCTGGTGGTCACAAGTAATGCTTGCACAGCGTGTGACAATCGTTACTCGCAAAGGGGATACAGTGACAGGTGTTATTGGATCAAAACCGCCACATATTTTATCACCGGAAGCGCGTAAAAAACCGGTCGATATTAAAGATATGTTTATTGACGTTGGGGCAACTTCGAAAGAAGAAGCAATGGAGTGGGGCATTCTACCTGGAGATATGGTTGTACCGTATTTCGAATTCACAGTGATGAATAATGAAAAATACCTTCTTGCAAAAGCGTGGGACAACCGTATTGGCTGTGCAATAGCAATAGATGTAATGAAAGCGCTTAAAGATGAAAAACACCCTAATATTGTTTTTGGTGTTGGCGCTGCACAAGAAGAAATCGGTCTCCGTGGTGCCCGTACAGCGGCAACAAAAATTCAGCCGGACATCGGATTTGCAGTTGATGTAGGAATCGCTGGCGACACGCCGGGCGTTACATCTAAAGAAGCTACTGGTAAAATGGGCGATGGTCCACAAATTCTATTATTCGACGCATCAATGGTATCGCATAAAGGGTTGCGTGAACTTGTTGTTGATACTGCTGAAGAAAATGGCATACCTTATCAATTCGAAACAATTCCAGGCGGCGGCACGGACGCAGGTTCGATTCATCTTTCTGGAAAGGGTGTACCATCACTTGCGATTTGTATTCCTACACGCTATATTCACTCGCATGCAGGTATCCTACATCGCGATGATTATGAAAATACAGTGAAACTAATTGTCGCAGTCATTAAGAAATTAGATCGTGACACAGTGAATAAGATTACATTTGAATAACTGAACGATTAAACTGCTTAAGCCAGCAAAATGGCTTGGGCAGTTTTTTTATTCAATAAAATCTATAATAATACACTTGACTTTATAATTATGCATACATATAATCAGAGATACCAATTGAAATAAACGATAGGGGATGAGGGAATGGTGATGGTAGAGATGGATAATACGAAAATGGTAGAAGGATTGAAAGGGAGAGACTTACTAACATTGCTTGATTATACACATGAAGAGGTCTCGTATTTATTGCATAAAGCAGATGCCATGAAAAAAGATATGGCCGCTGGGAAGATGCCGAATTTATTGGCTGGAAAAACACTGGGGATGATTTTTGAGAAGCATTCAACGCGCACACGTATTTCATTCGAAGTGGGTATGATCCAACTTGGTGGACATGCAATGTTCATGAATGCACGTGACTTGCAAATTGGCCGTGGGGAATCCGTTTATGACACAGGTCATGTATTGTCTGAGTACCTAGATGGCGTTATGATCCGTGCGAACTCACATGAAATGGTGAAGGAACTGGCACAACATACTTCGGTTCCGATCATTAATGGCTTGACGGATATCTTCCATCCGTGTCAGGCACTAGCGGACTTGCTGACGGTTTTGGAAGTGAAAGGCTCGTTAGCGGGAATGAAGTTAGCGTATGTAGGTGACGGCAATAATGTCGCGCATTCACTTGTCATTGCCGCAGCACATATGGGTATGCACGTAGCTGTCGCAACGCCAAAAGGGTTTGAATACAATCCGAACCTCTTGGTGAAAGCGAAAGCCATAGCTGTTAAAAATGGCGGCAGTGTCTTTGAAACAACGGATCCAGTGGAGGCGGTTGCTGGGGCTGATGTCGTTTATACAGATGTCTGGACGAGTATGGGCCAGGAAGAAGAAGCTGCGGCACGTTTAGAGGCATTTAAAGCGTTCCAAATTAACGATGGATTGGTTGCTCATGCGAAAAAAGATTATATGTTCTTACACTGCTTGCCTGCACACCGTGAAGAAGAAGTTGCGACGTCTGTTATTGATGGTCCGAATTCGTATGTTTTCCAGCAAGCAGGGAATCGACTGCATGCGCAAAAAGCAGTACTTGCTTCGTTGTTGTAATAAAATAGGTTACCGAGTCCAGGTTTTGATACCTGGGCTTTTTTGTACATTAAACGTAACCGAATGTTAATACCGTATTCTATGTTAAGTTTAGTATACAGTTAAAAACTATGTATCGGAGGATGAATAATGTTTGAATATTTTTTAGTGTTTCTAGGTGCAGCTATTCCGTGGTTAGAAATCGCACTTGTCATCCCGCTTGGCATCGTTAGCGGGCTGTCCCCAGTTTGGGTCATGATCCTAGCATTTGTAGGAAACTTGCTTACGGTACTCTTCCTCATTATTGCCTTCCAAAAAGTGAAGGCGTGGTTGGAGTCGCGGAAAAAGAAGGACGGCAAAGGAGATTCGAAGCGGACAGAACGGGGCAAACGTGTTTGGAATAAATACGGTATGCCAGGGCTTGCATTACTCGGTCCAATAGTGATAGGGACCCATATCGCGGCATTCATCGGGTTGCTTTTCGGGGCAAGTAAAGTGAATACAACAATTTGGATGACGATTAGCATTGCAATATGGACACTTGTATTTGGTATCGCAACAGCAATGGGCTTTGATTTCTTTGTGAAAAATGCATAATCTGAAAAATACAAAAGCCGCTCAACTGATGAGCGGCTTTACGTTTATCCCAAAACTGTTGTCGGTGCATGAACAAACAGGAAAGATTAAACATTTGCGTTTGTTCGATTTAGCTGGCTGCAAATACTGTTGCCAGTTCGCCTGCCATTTTAGACTTTTCCTGTTCGCCTGCATGGTTCCACAGCTTTTCGAAAAACACTCCTAGACCAGGTAACAGGTGCTCTTCACCTCGCTTAATGGCATCTTCCACAACGTTACGGATATCTTCCGCTGTATTATTCGTCATGTTTGCCGAAATGGCATCTCTAATTTGAAAATCCATTTTATCAACCTCCCACTTTCATTTTGGACACAAATATCGCCAACTATACCGACATTTGATACACTGAAAAGAAAAAGGCGGTAACCTACATATGAAACGGATTGAATCATCACAAAACGCACTCGTGAAACATTGGAAAAAGCTTGTCACAACACGAAAAGAACGCGAACAGTCGAAAGAATTCCTTGTCGAAGGTTTTCATCTCGTTGAAGAAGCATTAAAAAGTAACGGGACAATTCTTGCGTTGATCACCCGTGACGGTGTAGAAATACCTCAAGGATGGTCTATTGAGGGGGTAAAACTTGTTGAGATAACAGAGGCCATCGCGAAAGAAATTTCGGAGACGGAGCAGTCGCAAGGTATTTATGCACATTGCCGTCAGCCGGAGCACGCCGAAGAAGATTATTCTTCGTGGAAAAAACTTTTATTAATTGACGCAGTCCAAGATCCCGGTAATGTCGGGACGATGATTCGGACGGCAGATGCCGCTGGAATGGACGCAGTTATTCTTGGAGTGGGCACGGCTGATTCATTTAACCCGAAAACAGTACGTTCTGCGCAAGGTTCTCATTTCAATATCCCAATCGTCAAAGGGGATCTTATTGAATGGACGGCTAAGGCAAAAGAAGCGGGAATTCAAGTTTTGGGCACCGGATTGAAAAATGCAGTGAATCATTCCGATATTTGGCCGCAAGTCGAATTTGCATTGATTGTCGGAAATGAAGGCAGCGGCGTCAATCCAGAATTGCTTGAGATGGCGGACAATACAGTCAAGATTCCAATGTACGGCAAAGCAGAATCGTTAAACGTTGCGGTTGCAACGGGAATCCTGCTATATACGTATTCCAAAATGTGAAAATTAGCATGTTGTTGATGAACAAATCATAATCGGGTATACTAGTCATTATGAACAGAAATGAAAAGCAATGATCGGGAAAAGTAAACAATACATGAGCCGAAAGGGAGTCCGCGCCTTGACTGAAAGCGCAGATGGGTAAATGGTTGTCGAAGTTCACCCCGTGAGCTGCCGCCAGGACCAGCGTAAGCTGTAAAGGCGTGCCGGTGCCGGACCGTTATTCCGATTTGAGTGATCATATCTTCGGGTATGATAATCAGGGTGGTACCGCGAAATCGTCCTCGTCCCTTTTATAAGGGGCGGGGTTTTTATTGTCTAGGCGTCTAATCAGGCGTCCAGCACTATTGTTTATTTTGAAAGGAGAATTGACATGGAAGCACAATTAGAATTGTTGAAAGTAGAGGCGCTTGCAAAAATTGAAGCAGCTTCAGATGTAAAATCTTTAAACGATGTCCGTGTTGCCTATTTAGGAAAAAAGGGGCCAATTACGGATCTTTTGAAAGGTATGGGGAAACTTCCTGCTGAAGAACGACCTAAGATAGGGGCACTCGTTAACGTCATCCGTGAATCGGTAACAGAAGTTTTGGAAGACCGTATGGCAAAACTCGAGGAACTGGCCATCAACGAGCAGCTTGAAAAAGAATCGATTGACGTGACACTGCCTGGACGACCAGCACGTACAGGGAATCACCATCCACTCACACGTGTTGTAGAGGAAATCGAAGACTTTTTCATCAGCATGGGGTATGAAATCGCTGAAGGGCCTGAAGTTGAGAAAGACTATTATAACTTTGAGGCGTTGAACTTGCCTAAAGGTCATCCAGCACGTGATATGCAAGACTCGTTCTACATATCCGAAGATATTCTTCTTCGTACACATACATCGCCAGTTCAAGCACGGACGATGGAAGCGAAAGGCGGCGCGCCGATTAAGATTATCTGTCCAGGTAAAGTGTACCGTCGTGATAGTGATGATGCGACGCATTCTCACCAATTCACGCAAATTGAAGGGCTTGTTATTGGGGAAGATATCCGCATGAGCGACTTAAAAGGGACACTTTCTTTATTCGCGAAAAAAATGTTTGGCGATGAGCGTGAAATTCGTCTGCGTCCGAGTTTCTTCCCATTCACGGAACCGTCTGTTGAAATGGACATTTCATGCTTTAAATGTGGCGGAGACGGCTGTAACGTTTGTAAAAAAACGGGTTGGATTGAAATTTTGGGTGCCGGCATGGTACACCCGAACGTGCTGAAAATGGCTGGCTATGATCCAGCTGTCGTATCAGGTTTTGCTTTCGGTATGGGACCTGAACGAATTGCAATGTTGAAATATGGTGTGGAAGATATTCGTCATTTCTATACGAATGACGTGCGGTTTGTATCGCAATTCCACCGGACTGAAGCCTAAGGAGGAATTGATATGTTAGTATCTACAAAATGGTTGAGTGAGTACGTAAATATAGAGGGTATTGCTGTTGCAGATCTTGCGGAGAAAATTACACGTTCTGGGATTGAAGTTGATTCCATAATTGACCGTTCACATGACATGACAAATGTAGTTGTGGGTTATGTGGTGGAATGTGTCAAACATCCGGAAGCGGATAAGTTGAACATTTGCCAAGTGGACGTTGGAGAAGAAACCACACAAATTATTTGTGGTGCTTCAAACGTTGCAGCTGGGCAGAAAGTCATCGTCGCACGTCCGGGCGCAGTGCTACCAGGCGGCATGAAAATTAAAAAAGCAAAACTACGCGGTGAAGAATCGAACGGAATGATTTGTTCACTTCAAGAACTTGCGATTGAAGGCAAGCTCGTACCGAAAGCCTATGCAGAAGGAATCTACGTGCTTCCTGAATCTGCTGTACCTGGTTCAGACGCACTTCCATTGCTTGGTCTTGATGATCAAGTGCTTGAATTCGATTTAACTCCAAACCGTTCAGACGCACTCAGTATGATAGGAGTTGCATATGAAGTTGGTGCGATTTTATCACAAGGCATTCAGCTCCCTGAAATTAACTACACGGCTTCAAATGAAAAAGCAGAAGATATGCTGAAACTACGCATCGATGCGATAGAAGACAATTCGATGTACGTAGCGAAAGTCGTAAAAAACGTTAAAGTTGAAGCTTCGCCGTTATGGCTTCAAAACCGTTTGATGGCTGCTGGCGTACGTCCACATAATAACGTTGTCGATATCACAAACTTTGTTTTGATGGAATACGGCCAGCCACTTCATGCATTTGACTATGACCGTCTTGGTACAGGTGAAATCGCTGTCCGTCTTGCAGAACAAGGTGAAAAGATCACGACATTGGATGATGCTGAACGGACGCTTGAAGCGCATCAACTTGTCATTACAAACGGTAAAGAACCTGTAGCGATTGCTGGCGTAATGGGTGGATTAAATACGGAAGTACATGATGGAACGACGACAGTTGTCATCGAATCAGCTTACTTCGCACCAGGATCTGTCCGCCGCACATCGAAAGAGCTTGGACTGCGTAGTGATGCGAGTACACGCTTTGAAAAAGGAGTCGATCCTAATCGGGTCGAAGCAGCAGCAGAACGTGCCGCGCAACTTATGGCTGAAATCGCGGGTGGCGAAGTGCTTGCTGGTTCAGTCATTGTTGATGAACTTGATAAAACGCCTGTACGCATTACTGTTTCACCGGATTATATCAACAACCGCCTGGGTATGAAGATCCCTCTTGAAGAAATGCTAGCTATTTTAGATGGATTGCAAATCCCTACAGAAGCGGTGAACGGAAAACTTATCATTGACGCACCGACACGCAGGCAGGATCTTCGAATTCAAGAAGACATTATCGAAGAGATTGCACGGATGTACGGCTACGACTTGATTCCGATGACACTTCCAGTAACTGAATCAACACCAGGTGGATTGTCGCCGTACCAGGCGAAACGTCGTACAGTTAGAGCGTTCCTTGAAGGCGCAGGACTTTATCAGGCGTTGACGTATTCATTGACATCGAAAGAACATGCTCAAAGCTACGCGCTTGAAACAGCACCTGTTACAGAGCTTCTTATGCCGATGAGTGAAGACCGCAGTATCCTTCGTCAAAGCCTTATTCCGCATCTTCTTGAAGCAGCGACATATAACGTTGCACGTCGTATGGATTCTGTGGCGCTTTATGAAACGGGATCGGTCTTCCTTGGTGAAGAGGAAGATGGTCTGCCACAGGAAGTTGAACATGTTGCAGCTGTTATTACTGGCAAATGGGTCGACCATGCATGGCAAGCCGAAACAAAATCGGTTGACTTCTTCGTACTAAAAGGGATTGTCGAAGGCATGATGGACAGTCTTGGACTAGTTGAAGGTCTGTCATTCGAACAAACTGTTCTTGATGGGATGCATCCTGGACGGACAGCAAACATTTTCCATAACGGCGAACGGATTGGTTTGATTGGACAAATTCACCCGACAGAACAGAAAAAACGTGATTTGAAAAACACATATGTAATGGAAATGAACCTTGCTAAAATCTTGGCGATTGAAACGGATGAATTGCTATACGTTCCGGTTCCACGATTCCCGTCGAGTTCTAGGGATATCGCGCTTGTCGTATCGAGCGAGACATCAGCAGGAATACTTGAGGATGTCATCCGAAGTGCTGGCGGCAAGTTGTTGAAAGATGTTAGATTGTTTGATCTGTACGAAGGGGATAACGTTGAGGAAGGTAAGAAATCACTTGCATTCTCTCTGACATATGCAGACCCAGAGCGCACATTGACAGATGAAGAAGTCGTTAAAGCGCATGGAAAAGTACTGAATGCATTAACGACAGAAGCAGGAGCATTGCTTCGCGGATAAATGAAAATTGGCCGCACACGGAGTTTCGATTCCGTGTGCGGCTTTTTGAATTAAATAGGGTGATTCGTTATATAATTTCCGCGAAGAGTTGCAGTTAGAATCTCGAAGTTGCAATTAGAAACAAAAAGTTACAATTAAAAATGTAAAGTTGCAATTAGAACTCTAGAGTTTCAATTACTGTGATCCCTCGGCACTCTTTGCTTAGATT